>JAYVXQ010000562.1:0-2876 GCA_043785025.1 Acetobacteraceae bacterium | reverse complement strand
ACCTGGCAGAGCGCTGGCGTCCGCGTCTTCGACATCACCGATCCGTATCAACCGAAACAATCCGGCTATTTCGTCCCGCCGCAGCCGACGAAATGGATGGAACCGATGCGCGGGCGCGCGAAAATGCGCCACACCGCCGATCTGTTCGTGGCCGAGGACGGGTTGATCTATGTCA
The DNA here is from genome assembly GCA_043785025.1 of Acetobacteraceae bacterium. Taxonomy (GTDB): domain Bacteria; phylum Pseudomonadota; class Alphaproteobacteria; order Acetobacterales; family Acetobacteraceae; genus Rhodopila. The sequence goes on along the minus strand of JAYVXQ010000562.1, from coordinate 2,701 downwards.
CCGACTATGATTCCGGCCTTTATATCCTGCAATGGAAAGGCCAAAACGCGTGATCGACTGGCTGATCTGGGCTGCCGCTGGTGTCAGCCTGCTGCTCGCCGAGATCATTTTCCCGCGCATTTTTCTTGGCTTTTTGGGTTTCGCCGCCTGTGCCACCGGCGCGCTGACCTGGCTGTTCGGCATGGCATTCGCAGCCCAGATGGTCGGCTTCGCCGGCCTCGCGATGGCATCCCTGGCGTTCGGCCTGCGCGCCCGCGGGCCCGCCCCCGCCGAACCCGCCCCCGGCGAACCCGCCGTGCAATCCAGCCTCGTCGGCCGTCACGCCACCGCTTTGGTGTTCGAGGGCCGTAACGGCCGCGTCCGCCTTGGCGACATCGACTGGCCCGCCCGCGTCCCCTCCGGCATCGCCCCGCCCGATCCCGGTGCGCGCATGCGCGTCGAGCGCATCGACGGCACCGTCGTCATCGTCCGCCCCGAAGTCAGCCTGACCCTCAAGGAGACGCCATGAAACCTGACGAGTTCGTATTGACCTGGACCGAGACGCGGCACTTCGTCCAGACGATGGAGGACGCCTTCGCGACCGCCGATCTGCCCGCCCTCGCCGCCGGATTTTCGGAGGACGCGGTTGCCCGCTTCGCCGATTTTCCGGAAATGCGCGGCCGTGGCGCGATCATGGATTTCCTCACCGCCCGCTTCGCCCGGACCCTGAGATACCGATTGACCAAAACATTGCAATTGGTTAACGGAAACCGCCTCGCCGCCAGTTGGGACGCGCGCTGGACCGACGCCCATACCGGCAAGGCGATGATCGGCCGCGGCACCGAAATCTGGGTCATGCGCGGACGCGAAATCAGCGTCTGGGACGCGACCTTCAACGCCTGGGAACAAGGCGGTCAGCCGATGACCCCGATCGTTTAGTGCCTGATGGGATCAGGATCGCGGCGATCAGCCTGATGCGGCGCCAGGACGCGATCACCCTGAACCGGTTCCGCCGCCACTGGCTGGATGTGCACGGCCCGCTGGTTTGCGCGTTTCCCCGCCCGCGCGCCTACGCGCAATGTCACGTCATCGATTCAATCACCGCGAACGAGGACGGGTTGCCGGCGCGCATCGACGGTTTCCCCATCCTGTATTTCGATAATGATTCGGATCGATTGCAAGCCCATAACTCCCCCGAAATGGCGGTCTGTAATATCGATTCCCAACACTTCGCCGGCGCCGTGTCCCGCGTCATCGCCGATGTCGCGGGCCCGCCGCGCGCTGATTCTGGCCGGTTCAGCCTGATCGAACTCTGGCCGGGACAGCCAACCGCGCAAGGCCGCTTCGTCGTCGAGGAACACTGGCTGAGCTGAATAACAAACATACGGGGAAAACACATGAAAGTCGGATTCATCGGCGTGGGCACCATGGGCGCGGGCATGGCGTCCAATATGCAAAAAGCGGGCAATGATCTGGTCGTCAACGACCTGACGCGGCAGGCCGCCTCCCGCCATCTCAACGCGGGTGCAATATGGGCTGACACCCCCAAAGCCGTCGCGGCGCAATGCGATGTCATCTTCACCTCGTTGCCAACCCCGTCCGATGTGCGCAAGGTCGGCGACGGCGAGGACGGGCTCGCCGCCGGGTTCCGTCCCGGTGCGGCCTGGTTCGATCTGTCAACGAACGCGGTCGATGTCGTGCGCGAGCTGCACGCGAAATACGCGGCGCAAGGCGTGCATTTCCTCGACGCCCCCGTCAGCGGCGGCCCCTCCGGCGCCAATTCCGGCAAACTCGCGATCTGGGTCGGCGGCGACCAGGCCATCTTCGAAAAATACAAAGCACAGCTGGAGGCAATGGGCGATCAGGCCCGCTATATCGGCGCCATAGGTGCGGGCACCATCGCGAAGCTCGTGCACAACGCCTCCTCCGCCGCCGTCAACGTCGTTCTGGCGGAAACCTTCAGCATGGGCGTCAAAGCCGGCGTCGAGCCTTTGGCCCTGTTCGAGGCGATCCGCCAGGGAGCGGCCGGACGGGCCCGTCTGTTCGATCGCCTCCAGAAACAATTCATGACCGGCGTCTACGATCCGCCGGATTTCGCCCTGCGCCTGCTGCACAAGGACGTCTCCCTCGCCTGCCAACTGGCGCGCGAGGTCAGCGTCCCCATGCGCCTGACCAATCTCGCGCATCAGGAACTGACCGAGGCGATGAATCGCGGTTGGGAATCCCGTGATTCCCGCGTCGGCGCGCTGCTGCAACAGGAACGGGCTTGTATTCCACCGATCGCGGTCGATCCCGCGAAAATCAAAGCCGTCATGGACGCGGACGAAAAATAGGGAATGACCACCATGCAACTCGGACATCTCACCCCATCCACCGATATCGGTGGCGATCCCGCCGTCATGGCGGAATACGCGCGAGGTCTTGTCGATCTCGGCTATGATTTTCAGGAAGTCCCCGACCACGTCCTCGGCGCCAACGTTGCCTCCCGCCCCAATTGGGCTGGCGGCAACACATCGAAAGACTTCTTCCACGACCCCTTCGTGCTGATTTCTTACCTGTCCGGAATCGTTCCGAAACTCAGTTTCTCCACCGGCGTTTTGATCGTCGCGCAACGCCAGACCGCTTTGGTCGCGAAACAAGCGGCCTGTGTCGATGTGCTCACCAAGGGACGGTTTCGATTGGGCATCGGCGTCGGCTGGAACGAAGTGGAGTTCGTCGCCCT
>JAYVXQ010000561.1:0-9416 GCA_043785025.1 Acetobacteraceae bacterium | reverse complement strand
ATCCGCGCCTTCAGCGCCGCGATCTCGTAACGCAGAGCCCGCGTTTCCTCGAATTGCGCCGTGACATCACGCATGATCGCCGCGATGCCGGTCATCCGCCCCGCGTCGTCCATGAACGGAACGATGGTGAACGCGACCGAGAGGCGCGTGCCGTCTTTGCGAACCGCCGGCACCGAAAGGATCTGCCCCTCGCCGTACCGGGTCCGGCCCGTGCGCATCGTTTCGTGATATCCGAGCCAGTGCCGCGCGCGCAAAGTGCCGGGAATGATCAGATCGAGGCTTTGACCGATCGCCTCGGACGCGGAATGGCCGAACATCCGCGACGCGCCCGCGTTCCAGGCCTGGATCAGACCGTCGCTGTCAGCGTGGATCAGCGCGTCCGGCATCCTCGCGATCAGTGTTTCCGCGTAACCCGGTTGCATCACGATTGCTCCGTAATGATCATGTCCATCGGTATGTCATGCAACTGGGGATGGATCGTCTCAAGTTCGCCAGACGCATAGCCGACGCCGATGACGAAAGGCCGATCCTGAAGCGCGGCGAGCGTGCGGTCGAAGTAACCGCCCCCATTGCCGAGACGGTAGCGCGCCCGGTCGAAGCCGACCAACGGCGCGATCAGCACGGACGGCGTCACCACGTCGCGCCGCGCGGGAACCGGGATCCCCCACACGCCGGATCGCGTCGGATCGTTGGGCGTCCAGCGCCAGTATTCCAGCGGCAGGCCTTTCGCCACGACGACGGGCAGGCAGAACGTCATGCCGCCCGATCGTTGGGCAGCCCATGCCAGCAAATTAGGCTCGTGCCGGATCGGCCAATAAAGACCCACGCATTCCGGTTTGAGTTCGTTATGATGACGATCCAACCCGGCGGCGATCCGGATTGACGCGTCGTGGCGATCTTGCGCCGGCATCGCCGCGCGCACGGCATATAGTTCGGTGCGCTTCGCTTTTCTCCAGGCCATGACATCCATCATGATTTTTCCAGCAGACTGGCGAGCGCGGGCCCAGACGCGAGGTCGGCCAGCGTGAAACGGTCGAGGACCGCGAAAAACGCCGCCAGCGCCTCCGTCAACGCCGTTTGCAGCACACAGGCCCGTGAAATCAAACAGAACTCCCCGCCGAGGCACGGCACCAGGGTCGTGTCCTCTGTCCGCCGCACGACTCCACCGAGGTTAATGGCGGCGGGCGGCCTGGCCAGGCGGATGCCTCCATTGCGGCCCCGCCTGGTGTCGATATCGCCGGCGACACCCAACTGATGCACCACTTTGGTCAGATGCGCCTCGGATATCGCATACAGGCTGGAAATCTCGGCGATCGTCGACGGCCCCCGGACGGCGAGGCAGATCAGGGTGCGCAGCGTGTAGTCGGTGAAGGCGCTTAATCTCATGCCACCGGCCTTCCCGCGACGCCGATGGGCAGGCGGTGAAAGACCGCCGATTCGAGGCTTCCGGCGATGCGGCGCGCTTTCGCCGACAGTTCCGCGGCCTGCGGGGGCGCGAACAAGTCGGACGCGGTCGCGGTAAATAAGGCCAGCCAGACGGCGAACAGCGGTGGTTCCAATCCGGCGACGGCGCGATGAGCGGCCACCGGGTTGCCGGAATACCGGCCCGACCCGAGCATCACCGACGACCAGAAGTCGCGCATGGTCGCCAAATGCCCGGCCCATGCGTCCGTCGGAATCGCGGCATCGAAAATCGGGCCCAACGCGGGGTGGCGGCGAATCGCCGTGTAAAACGCATCGATCAACGCCGCGATCGAGGCATCCGTGATCATTGGGAATTGCACTCGGTCCATGGGTTTCCATAAGATACATTTTATATGTATCTTATAAACGGCCGGCGCCGGGCTTTCAAGCGTCATCGCGGATCACGCGACCAAACGCGCGGTTGGACCGGCGGCGCGACGGCGGATGTTCAGGGGCATGAACGCCGCCACCCGATTGCCCTGACAGATGGACGAAAGACCGCGTTGACGCACACGGCGGCGATCCCTATAGGACGGCGCTTATCACGGGTGTCCTGATGGGGCACCCGCCCTCGTTTGATCGCGGGGGCCATAAGTCTGGAGAGCACACGTGAAGCGCACCTATCAACCGTCGAAGCTTGTCCGCAAGCACCGCCACGGGTTCCGGACCCGGATGGCCACCGTCGGCGGCCGACGGGTCCTGGCCCATCGCCGCGCCAAGGGCCGCGCGAAACTGTCAGCCTGAGGATCGGCGGCCGCTCACCGGCCGCGTCCCCCGTGTTTCAGCCCCAATCCCTGGTTGATGGCGCGGCCGATCGGAGCCTCGGCCGTCTGAAACGGCGGTCGGAGTTCCTGCGTGTGGCGTCCAAGGGCCGCAAAGCCGCGGTGCACGGGCTGGTGTTGCAGGCGATGCCGCGTGACGACGACGCGTGTGTGCGACTCGGCTTCACGGTCACGAAAAAAGTCGGCAACGCGGTGATCCGCAACCGGACGCGCCGCCGGTTGAAAGAGGCGGCGCGGCTGGAACTGGCCGAGGCGCCGCCGAAAGGCTTCGACCTGGTGCTGATCGGCCGCGACGCGACCCGGGATCGGGATTTTGCGGCGTTGCGCGACGATCTGCGCCGCGCCTTGCGCAAGGCGAACGTCCTATGACACCGGTCGCGGCGGTGGGCGTGGCGGCGGTGAAGGCCTATCAATGGACGATCCGGCCCGTGATCGGCGCGCATTGCCGGTTCTGGCCGAGTTGCAGCGACTACGCGATTGACGCGTTCAGGGAACACGGGGCATTGCGCGGCGGCGGATTGGCGGTTCGCCGTGTGCTGCGGTGCAACCCTTGGCATGAAGGTGGGTGGGATCCGGTACCGGACGCACGCCGCCCAACGGGGCATTGATGGATCAAAAACGGCTTATTCTGGCGATCGCGATCTCGATCGCCATCATGCTGGGATTTCAGGTGTTCGTCGCACCCTATCTTCCCAAACCGCCACCCACGCCGGTCGCGGCCAATGGCGGGCCAGCGCCGGCGACAGGCCAAACGGGCGGGGGCCAAACCGGCGCGGGCCAAACGGGCGGAGGCGGCGCCACCGTGCCCGCCGTGATCCCCAATTCCGTGCCCAAAACCGTCCCGCGCGTCACCATCGCGGCGCGCAAGCTCAGCGGCTCCATCAGCCTTCTGGGCGCGCGGATCGACGACGTCGTCCTGACGGATTACCGCGACACCATCGATCCCGCCTCCCCTCATGTCCGCCTGTTGGAGCCCCGCTCCGACGATCAGCCGTACTATGTGCAGTACGGCTGGACCGCCCCGATCGGCGAAGTGGTGAAGCTGCCCGATGATGAGACGCTATGGACCGCCACGGGCGGGCCGCTGACCTCCGGCGGGACCGTGACGCTCAGCTGGGACAACGCTGAAGGGCTGACCTTCCTGATCGCCCTGTCGGTCGACGATAACTACATGTTCAGCGTCCGCCAGACCGTGCGTAACACCTCCGGCAAGCCGGCCCACCTGCTGCCCTGGTCTCGGGTGCGGCGCGACTACACGCCGGTCACCGCGGGCTACTACATTCTCCATGAGGGGATGTTGGGCGTCGTCGACGGGGTGCTGAAGGAAGAGACCTACGACAAAGCCAAAAGCGACGGCGAGAAAAAGGCCGGCATCTCCCTCGATCAGACCACCACCGGCGGATGGGCGGGGATCACCGACAAATACTGGCTGACCGCGATGATCCCGGATCAGGCGGTGCCGATGCGCGCCTTCTTCCGCCATATCGAGGATAAGACGGCGGTCCACCATGATCGCTATCAGGTGGATTTCGTCACGCAGGAGCCTCAGACGGCGGCCCAGGGCGATGACGCCGTGAGTAATTCGCATCTGTTTCTGGGCGCGAAAGTCGTCAACCTCCTGCTGCGCTATGAAACCGAGCTGCAATTGCCGCATTTCGACAAGGCGGTCGATTTTGGCATTTTCTACTACATCACCAAGCCGATGTTCTTCGCGCTGGACTACATCTATGGCCTGGTCGGCAATTTCGGCGTCGCCATCATCGTCTTCACCGTCATCGTCAAAGGGTTGTTCTTCCCGCTGGCGGATTATTCCTATCGCTCCATGAGCAAGATGAAGCTGCTCGCGCCCAAAATGGCGGAGTTGCGGGAGCGGTATAAGGACGATCCGGCGAAATTGCAGCCCGAGATGATGGGGCTGTACAAAGCCGAAAAGGTCAATCCGGCGTCGGGCTGTCTGCCGATCGTGGTGCAGATCCCGGTGTTCTTCTCGCTGTACAAAGTGATTTTCGTGACGATCGAGATGCGCCAGGCGCCGTTCTACGGCTGGATCAAGGATCTGTCGCAGGTCGATCCGTCCAATATCTTCAACCTGTTCGGGTTGATCCCCGTCGATCCCACGACGCTGCCGCTGTTCGGACCCTATTTGCACATGGGCGTCTGGCCCCTGCTGATGGGCATCACCATGTTCCTGCAACAGAAACTGAACCCGCCCCCGCCCGACCCGGTGCAGGCGAAGATGTTTCAATACATGCCGATCCTGTTCACCTTCATGCTCGCGGGCTTCCCCGCCGGTCTGGTTATCTACTGGACCTGGAACAACCTTCTGTCGATCGGACAACAATGGCTGATGATGCGCCGCACCCGGTTGGAGAAGCCGGGCCTCGCCCGAACCTGACCCCAGATCACCTGACTGAGGACGAGCTGGAGTTCGGGCGGAAGCTGTTCGCCGCCGAATGCCGGTTCTTCTTCGGCGCCCAGAAACTGGATCAACTGCCGCCGGTGGCGGGCACCGAGATCGCGTTCGCGGGCCGCTCCAACGTCGGCAAGTCCTCGCTTCTGAACGCCCTGACCGGCCGCAACGCCCTCGCCCGTACCTCCCAAGAGCCTGGGCGCACACGGCAGTTGAATTTCTTCGACCTCGGCGGACGCCTGACGCTGGTGGACATGCCGGGCTATGGATACGCCCGCGCGTCCCGCGACATCAAGGCCGACTGGCAGGGGATGATGTTCGAGTATCTGCGCGGACGCCCCACACTGATCCGGGTCATGCTGCTGCTGGATTCGCGCATTGAACTCAAGGAATCCGACCACGAGGTCATGAAGCTGCTGGATCGCGCCGCCGTCACCTATCAGATCGTCCTGACCAAGACCGATGGGTTAAAACCTTCGGGCCTGGCCGCGAAAGTCGCCGAGACCGCCGTGCTGATCAAGACACACCCGGCGGCCTTCCCCGAGATGGCGGTGACCAGTGCCGAAACCAAGGCGGGGATCCCGGAGTTACGCGCGGTGCTGGCGGGGTTGGTCCCCGATTGACCGGGGTTCCAGACCGGTAAAGACTGCGGCACAGTCCGGGGAGCCGCATTATGCCAGCACGCACGGGACAACAATATCTGACCGGTCTGCGCGAACAGCAGCGCGAGGTCTGGTTCCGGGGCGAGCGGGTGAAGGACGTCACCACGCATCCGGGCCTCGCCCGCGGTGCCGCCGCGATCGCATCCCTTTACGATCAGCAATGCGACCCGGAGCAACGGGCACATATGACCTATGCCTCCCCCCGGACCGGCGATCCGTTGGGCCTGTCGTTCATCATTCCCCGCACGCAACTGGATCTGGAACAGCGGCGCGTGCAAATGTTGACATGGGCGCGCAGCACCTGCGGCATGATGGGCCGGTCGCCGGATTTCATGAACGTACATTTCGCCGCATGGGCTGGCGCCGCCGATTATTTCGGTCAGGGAAAGAAAGAATACGGCGACAACATGCGCCGTTATTACGAGTATATCGCCGAGAACGATCTGGTACTGACCCACTCACTGATCAACCTGCAGCGCAGCCGCACCGTCTCCGGCATGTTCAACCTGGAGGAAGGGACGGCGTTGCAGGCGGTGCGCGAAACCTCCGCCGGCCTGATCGTCAAAGGCGCGCGGGTGCTGGCGACCCTGGGACCATTATCCGACGAAATCGCCGTCTATTCGCCAAGATTGGGCCGGCATACCGACAGCCACAGCCCGTTCGCGCTGAATTTCTCCATCCCCTGCGGCACGCCCGGTTTAAAGTTCCTCTGCCGCGATAGTTTCGATTACGGCAAATCCCATTTCGACCATCCTTTGGGCTCCCGCTTCGAGGAAATGGATTGCGTCGTGTTCTTCGACGATGTGCTGGTGCCGTGGGAGCGTGTGTTCATCTACGGCGACGTCGACCGGCTGAACGACGCGCCCAACATCACCGGCACGTCCGCGCACACCGCGCATCAGGGGGCCGCCAAAAATCTCGCGAAATGCGAGCTGGTCCTGGGTGTCGCCCTGTTGATGAGCGAAACCCTTGGCAAGGACCTGCTGCCGCACACGCAGGAACAGATCGGCGAGTTGATCATGTATACCGAGCTGATGCGCGCCTGCATCCGCGCTGGCGAGGCGGACGCGAAGCTGAACGAATGGGGCGTGATGACGCCATCGTCCTTGCCGGTCGAGACGACACGCAATCTGTTCATGACCGCCTATCCGCGGATGACGGAGATCCTACAGCTTCTGGGATCCTCCAGCCTGATGATCCTGCCGACCGAGGCCGATCTGACGTCGCCCATGGGTCCGCATATCGACCAATATCTGGCGACGGATAAATCCAGCGCGCGAGATCGGATCAAGCTGTTTCATTTGGCGTGGGATATCGCCTGTTCGTCGTTCGGCCAGCGTCAGGTCTTGTACGAACGTTTCTTCGCCAGCGATCCGTTGACGCGGGCGCGGGCTTTGGCCTCCACCTATCCGAAGAAAGACATCACCGACCGCGTGCTGCATTTCCTCAATACGCCATGACCGGAATGGACATGTCATGAAACTGGGACATATCAATCTTTATGTGCGCGATGCCGCCGCGTCGCGCGATTGGTACACAAAAATTCTCGGTCTGCACACCTATCACTTCGCCGAGGGGCGCGCGGCGTTCCTGTCGGCGGATCTGAACATGTCGCATGAGGTCGCGCTGATGCAGGTCGGTGCCGACGCGCCGTTGCAGGCGCCGGGTCAGGTGGGGCTCAATCACATGGCCTGGATGGTCGAGGACCTCGACCAACTGAAGACCGCGTATCAGCGGTTGAAGGACAACAACGTGAAACTGGCGGCGATCGTCGATCACGGGCTGTCGCTTGGCATTTACTTCAAGGATCCGGACGGCAATGGGCTGGAAGTGTCTTATGAGCTGCCACGCGCGGAATGGCCGCGGCAGGATCAGGTGTTCGCGGCCGATGTGGTCAATCTCGGAAAATTTCCGGGACCGTGGGATGACGATCCGGCTTATGCGCGGCGGAAGGTGACGGCGTAACGACCAGAGTTTCACCCCCGCCCTTCTTCACCCTGGCGTAACAATCACGCCAGCTCATATTCCGCTTCCGGCGTATACACCGCGTGATCCCGGCACAGCAGGGAGGAGAATAACGTGAAATGCTCCACCGGCATCGGCGCGGTGCGAAACAAATTATGCGCCTGCACGAAACCCGCGACACGCGCCTCCGACGGATAATCCAGCCGCGCCAGGGTCACATGCGGCTGAAACCGCCGCCGCCCAGGCTCCAGGCCGCATCGTTGTAAGGCGGTCTCAATTTTATTACGTAAATGATCCAATTGCGGAGTGCGCTCCACCCCCACCCACAGCGCGGAACTTACACCACCCTTCGCAAACACCCCCATCCCCGACAGCACCAACGAAAATCCCTGGGCATGCAAGCCCAGAAGCGCGTCATCGACATCCCGCGCGATGTGACCCGGAACCTCCCCAATGAAGCGCAACGTCAGATGAAAATTCTCCGGCGGAACCCAGCGCGCGCCAGGAATCCCCGTTCCCGACAACGCCGCCAGTTGCTCCCGGGCGATAGTCGGCAGATCGAGCGCGGCGAACAATCTCATGAGGGTCAAACCTCCGTCAGCAGCCTTATCACCAGCGGTAACAGGCGCGAGACGATTCGCGCCACACCTTCGGCGTTTGGATGCAGCCCGTCCGGCTGGATCAACGCGGGCACCATCGCCACATCCTCCAGAAAAAAAGGATCATAGAGGATCCCTGGACGTTTGCTGATCCGTTCGAACACGGCGCGGTATTCGTCGCGATACTCCGGACCGAAATTCGACAGCGGATACATCCCGCTCAATAAAACCTTCACATGCTTCGCCGCCAGCCGGTCCAGGATCGCGGTCAAATTGCGGTCCATCTCGGCCGGCGGCAAACCGCGCAACCCGTCATTGGCGCCCAACTCCACGATCGCCGTCTCAGCGCCATCGCCCACCGCCCAATCCAACCGCGACAGCCCGCCCGCCGAGGTATCGCCGGACACCGCGCCGTCCAGGATCGTGACCTCGATCCCCTTCGCTTTCAGCGCCTTCGCCAATTGCGCCTGAAACCCGTCACCTTTGGGCAAACCGTAACCAGCGGTCAGCGAGTCGCCGAGGACCAAAAGCCGCATCGCCTGCACCGGGAAGGAGAAGAGAAGGACAAGGATCAACGCCAGCCAAGGCCAGGGGCGCCGCCCCCCATGGGCCTTTGGGACCCCGGCAAAGGGCGAGGCCCTTTGCAATCTATCTCTTGGCTGTTTCTTGGGAGGGGGCCATCGATGACGGTGCAACGTCCGGGATGGCCCCCTCCCGAGAAACCGCCAGTCATGGTTCCAAGGGCCACTGCCCTTCGCGGGGTCCCAAAGGCCCATGGGGGGCAGCGCCCCTGGCCTTTCCCGAGCCCCCTGTCCGCCGCGCGCGCCGTCGCCATATGCTGGGGTCATGGATACCAAACCGCCACCGCTCGTTCAGGTCCGGGGTCTCACCCTGACCCTGCCCTCCGCCTCCGGCCCCGTCAACATTCTTCGCGGCATCGACCTCGACATCCAACCATCCGAGGCCCTCGGCCTCGTCGGCCCCTCCGGCTCCGGCAAAACCAGCCTCCTGATGCTGCTCGCAGGTCTGGAACGCGCAACCGGCGGCTCCATCGATTTCGACGGCCAAACGATCACCTCCCTCGACGAGGACTCCCTCGCCCGCATCCGCCGCTCCCGCATCGGCATCGTCTTCCAGGCGTTCCACCTGATCCCCACCATGACCGCGCTCGAAAACGTCGCCGTCCCACTGGAACTCGCCGGGCGCCGCGACGCCATGCCCCGCGCCGAAGCCGCCCTCGATTCCGTCGGCCTCAGCCACCGCCTCACCCATCTCCCCTCCCGACTGTCGGGCGGAGAGCAACAGCGTGTCGCCATCGCCCGCGCCTTCGCGCCCGAGCCCGCCTTGCTGCTGGCCGATGAACCCACCGGCAATCTCGACCACGCGACGGGGGAGCAGGTGATCGCCCTGCTGTTCGCGCTGCGCGAACGCACCGGCACCAGCCTGCTGCTGATCACCCACGACCCGGCACTCGCCGCCCGCTGCGATCGGCGCATACACCTCGCGGACGGCAAGATCGTATGAGCCAACTCAC
>JAYVXQ010000560.1:0-2895 GCA_043785025.1 Acetobacteraceae bacterium | reverse complement strand
CGCCCGTCCGTTCGGCGGGGCCGGCCGCGGATTGGTCAGCGAGGCGAGCCCGCCGGTCGCGATGATCGTCAGATCATGGGTGATATCAGGGAAATTCTCGACATAGGATCCTGCGGGGACCAACACTGTGTCGGCCGATGCCGATCCGCTGATGGCCTGGCTGAGCGTATTGTATGTGACACCGCTGGTTTGATCGAAAACCGGCATTGGGGTCTCCTGATGCGCTGGGACTGAAATGGTCTGGCGGGCGGATTATAACGTGATTGTCATGCGGCCGCCACTGTGATCAGGGGTTTTGCCCTGGGCCCCACCAGGAGGGCGCTGCCTTCCCCACGGGCCCTTGGGACCTCCCGCCAAGGGCGGTAGCCCCTGGATCCCATTTGGTTTGAGTGCAAAACAAATTGACGGTCATAATGGGTTGCGTTTGATGGCCAGAAGGGCCGCCAGGGTGGCGAACATCGTTGCAAATAATAATCCGGGCTCGGGGATGCGAAGGTCGCAGGTCTGGATGATGGGGCCGGAGGCGTTTGGTGGGTTTGCCTCTCCGCTTGACGGGCAGGCGGCGGGCCTCGCCACCCGGGTCGCCGCGTTCACGACGCCATAGGCGCCGGTCGGCGGGCCGTTCGTGATCAGCGCGCCGGATATCAGCAGGTGGTGATCGAACCAGGTCGCGCCGGCGGTGTCCTCCTCGGCATAAGCGATGATCGCGCGGGTCTGGGACTCGCGTCCGGCGTCCGTTCCGGCGCTGACCCTGATCGCCGCCCCACCGTCATCGGGGGCCGCATCGCGCGCCTGGAAAGCACCGTTATTCGGCGCCGTGCCGGCGAAACTGCTCGCGGAGGCGGTCATCAAGCCCAGACCTCTGGGCGCGATCGGAGCGGCGGGTTGCGCAAGATCGGAGTCGGGCGGCGCGAAAGCCCAGACAACGCTGGCGTCCGCGATGACCGGGGCGGACACGGTGATGACATCGGCCAGCCGGGTTTGGGCCAGATCGCCACCCATCGGCAGCAGCGCCGCGCCGACGAAATGCGACGGTGCGGCCGCCAACGCGATCGCCCAAAGCGCGCGCGTTCCCGCCATAACGAGGGTCATCCAGGGCATTCCAGGAAGCGGGCCAACGTCTGATCCTAGGGATTTTCCTCCGCTGGTTCAACAAGCTTTGCTCCGGCCGTTGGGCACTGGCCGTCGCGCGCTGGCCGCTGGCGCGGACCACGCCGCCAGGCCACATTAGACGGCGAGACTGTCGAGGAGCCTGTGCCACCCCCATGCCGATCCTGCCCCCATGAGCCTGTCCCGAACCGAAACGCGCATCGGGGACAGCGGCCTCGCGCGCCGCCTGACGCGTGACATCAAGGGAGAGGTCCTGTTCGATCGGGCCAGCCGGGGGCGCTATGCCACCGATGCCTCGATTTATCAGGTCGAACCGTTGGGCGTGATCATTCCCTCCTCGATCGACGACGTCGCCGCCGCGATGGCGATCGCGCGGGAGGAAGGGATCCCCGTGCTGCCGCGGGGCGGTGGAACCAGCCAGTGCGGCCAGACGGTGAACCGGGCGCTGGTGATGGATTGCTCGAAACATTTGCGGTCGGTGTTGAGCGTCGATCCCGCCGCCGCCACGGCCGTCGTGCAGCCGGGTATCGCTTTGGGGGCGTTGAACGCGGAACTGAGGCGTCATGGTCTGTTCTTTCCGGTCGATCCGTCCACCCATGCGCGCTGCACGATCGGTGGGATGGCCGGCAATAACTCCTGCGGGTCGAAGTCGATCCGCTATGGGCTGATGGCCGACAACGTGGTGGCGATCGACGCGCTGCTGGCCGATGGCACGCGGCATAGTTTCGGTTTCGTTCCGGATAATTTCGACACCGGCACGCCGTCAAAGATCGCTGATCTGGTTCAGCGCCTGCGCCTGCTTGGCGCGACCGAGGCCGAGGAAATCGCCGCCCGGTTTCCCAAACAATTGCGTCGCGTCGGCGGCTATAACATCGACGCGCTGACGCCCGCGGCGCGCGCGTCCGGGCGCGACAATCTGGCGCGGCTGCTGGTCGGTTCCGAGGGGACGCTGGCGTTTTCCGCCGCGCTGGAACTGGCGCTGCATCCGATCAAACCCAGAAAAGTGCTTGGCATTTGCCAGTTTCCGAGCTTCCGCCATGCCATGGAGGCATCGCGGCACATTGTCGGCCTGGACCCCGAGGCCGTGGAACTCGTCGATCGCACCATGATCGATCTGGGACGGAGCATTCCCATCTACCGGGCGACGATCGACCGCATGCTGATCGGTGAGCCAGACTCGTTGCTGATCGTCGAGTTTCATGGTGATGACGACGCGCCGTTGCTGGCTAAATTGCGCGATCTTGAGCAGTTGATGGCGGATATGGGCCATCCCGATGTCGCGCGCGCCATCGATCCGGCGTTCCAGGCGGATATCGCGTCGGTCCGCGAAGCCGGTCTGAATATCATGATGTCGATGAAGGGCGACGGCAAACCGGTGTCGTTCATCGAGGATTGCGCGGTCGATCTGGACGATCTCGCCGATTACACCGAACGCCTGAATGAGGTGTTCATCCGCCACGGATCGAAGGGAACCTGGTACGCGCATGCCTCGGTCGGGTGTCTGCATGTCCGGCCGGTGTTGAACATGAAAGATCCGTCCGATGTCGCGACGATGCGCGCGATCGCCGAGGAAACGTTCGCGCTCGTTCGGGCGTATAAGGGTTCGCATAGCGGCGAGCACGGCGACGGGCTGGTGCGCAGCGAGTTCCACTCTCAGATGTTTGGTGAGCGGATCGTCCGCGCGTTTGAAACCGTGAAGGACGCGTTCGATCCCACCGGCATGCTCAACCCGAACCGGATCGTGCATCCGCCGCGCATGGATGACCGCAATTTGTTTCGTTACGG
>JAYVXQ010000559.1:0-9451 GCA_043785025.1 Acetobacteraceae bacterium | reverse complement strand
GTCGGTCGGCGCGCCCGTCACCTTTCGCGGGGTGCGCGTTGGATCCGTGGCGAGCATCACGGTGACCTATGATCCGAAGACTCAGGCCGCCTATATCCCGGTGACGCTGGACATCGAACCGCGGCGGGTTTTACTCACGGGGATGAACGCGGGTGACCCGATCGGCCTGCCGCAACTGGTCGCGAACGGGTTGAAGGGCGAACTCAACGTCAAGAGCTTCGTCACCGGACAGTCGGAGATCGGCCTGGAATTCGATCCCGCGTCGCCGGTCGTGCTGCATCCCGGCATCGCGGCGCTGCCGGAAATTCCGGCCCGTAAATCCACGATCCAGAAGATGCAGGCGCAGTTGAGTGAATTGCCGCTGCGGGAGCTGGTCGAGAACACCAGCGCGACCATGGAGAGTTTGCGCGCCCTGTCGGAGAAGCTGGATCGCGATCTGCCCCCGTTGATCGGCAGTTTGCGGACGACGTCGGATCAGTCAGCCGAGACGGTCATGTTGACCGGCAAGGCGCTGGCGAACATGCGGGGACAATTGGACGGCACGCTGGCCGATATCAGCCGCCTGGCGAACACGGGTACCGCGTTGCTGAACCAACGCGGGGCGGAATTGCGGACCGTGCTGGTGTCGTCCAACCAGACGGTCGTGCAGGCCCGTGACCTGCTGACGGATCTGAGGGGATTCACGTCGGAGCGGGGGGCCGACCGGGCGAACTTCGACTCGGCTTTGCGCGATCTGGCGGCCGCGGCGGCCGCATTGCGTGGGCTGGCCGCCGACGTGGAGCGCAACCCGCAATTGCTGCTGACGGGACGCCGCCCATGATCCGGCGGTATGCGATGATCGCGGCGGTCGTGGCACTGGTATCCTGCTCTGGGCCACCCGTTACGCTCTACACCTTGGGTGTGCCCTCTGGGCCGGGTGCGGAGGCGCCACTCGGGGGGCATCCCGTCGTGATCGCGATCGCTCGTGTCACGTTGCCCGACCACCTGGATACGCGGGACATTCTGGTCCGCCATGGCGCCGTCCTGGAAAGCAGCCATACCGGCCGATGGGCGGGCCGTTTGTCGCTTGGCATCACGGAGTTGATGACCGGCCGTCTGGGCTTACGCCGTCCGGATGCGCTGGTGACCGACCAGCCGCAAACCTCAGCCCCGTCGTACCGGTTACTGATCAATGTCAGCAGGCTCGATCTGGCGGCCGGGGATGGGAGAACGCGGGGTACCGCCACGCTGGAGGCGGACTGGCAGATCATTCCCCGCGATCCGGCCATCCCCGCGTCACGCGACCGGGCCCGCGTCGATGTTGTTGGCCCGATGGCGACCGATGGCGACGTCGTCGCGCTGACGACGTCCATTCTGGACCGGCTGGCCGCCAGGATCGACCTCACGCGGCTGCGATGAGGCGGGGGCTGCGATGACGCGGGGGGGGGGTGCGCCGAGACGGCGGGTTACACGGCTGTGACGGTGGAAGCAGCCGCCGGCGCGATGACAGCGGCGTCGTGAACGTAAAATCGCGTGTGCGCGGAATCGTCGAGGATGGCCTTGGCATGCTCGACCTCGTTGGCGGGGACATGCGCCATGACCAGGAAGCTATCGGCGGCGATGGCGGTTTCGTATTGGATGATGCTGTCCTTCGGCACACCGATGCCGGCCAACGCCGCGCCAAGCGCGCTGAGGCCGCCCACGACGATGGCGCCTTCCAATGCGGATATCAGCGATGCCGCGAGGACGCCGAGCACGATGACCGGCCCGATCAGAGGCGTGGTGACGAACACGCCGCCGAAGAAAATACCCCAAAGCGCGCCCCAGAAAGCGCCGCGGCTGCCCCAGAACTGAACCCGGTCGCCGGTGTTGTAGAAGCCGACCACGTTCTCCTCGGTATGATAGCCCTTGCCGACGATGCTGAGGCTGTTCATCGGGATGCCGCGGGCGGTGAGCTTTTTCACGGCGGCCTCAGCCGCGAGGTGATCGGGGTATACGGCGATGACGGATGCACGCGTGTTCATGGAGTTGCCCTTTCAGGGAGTTGTAAAAGACTGTGTTGCGTCCGGCCGGGAACCAGGCGACGCGGCGGCGTAAGGCTCGAAAGATTGGCCACCCGGCCGCACACGATCGGCCGGAACGTTTCCGGATGATGGCGGCGGAGATAACCGGTCAGGTGATGCGCCGCGTTGGTGATGCGCCGCGCGGGCGTCGCCCGTTCAATACCCAACCCGAACGGCCCGTCCGCCGGAGGAGGCCATACGCTCGTTGAAAGTATCGTCGGACCGCGCCGGCTGGCGTTGGTCGCGCGCCTGGATTGGGTGCCAAATGTGATGCTGACCAGTGTTGGTATCGTTGGGCCTGAACGCGCGGTCCACCACGTCGGATGACTGGATAATCTGGTCAAAAAACCGTGCCGCGCGATGATCGACGGCGAGCAGAAGGTTCGCCGGGGCTGGACCTGGCGGGGCAGGACTCGCCGGGGAAGCGGGGTGACGCGTGTCGGCGGCGGCGTCGGCGGCGGCGCAAGGCTGAGGCCACCAGCCCGCCCGCGATAGCATGTGCCGGAACGCCATGACGTCCGCCGTGGTCAAATAGGGCAGATGCGGCTTGGGAATCCGATAATACTCGCGTCCGATCCTGAACACCGTCTCCCTGGAGGACGTGTGTTCGACCGCGCCGAGATTCGTGATCAGCGCGACGATATCGGACAATTCAAGAGCGTGCGACAGGGGATGATAACACAAAGCGTCCAGCGTCATCAGGTTGACTTTCGACAGTCTGGAGCGGTCGCCAGGGTTGGGTCCGGGCATCGCGGTGGTAGCGGTTTGGTCCATGAAACCATCCTCATTGTGGCTTTCGCGCGGGTGGTGGTGGGGCGCGCGGGTGGTGGTGGGGTTGACCGAGGACGGTCAGATTATCGCGACCATCCCGTGAGCGGCGATCTCCCGCCAGGATCGGAAACTACCTATGTGTTTGTGACGACCGGCGGGACGCCGATGTCCGCCACCAATATGAGAGGCGTTCGCGCAAGCCTCCTCCCATCGCGCGATGGCCCATCCGTTTTCCCTGGGCTTTCAGTGAGAAAGGAACGACGTCCGGTCGGAGTCGCGCAGCAGCGTGCGGGTGACACCGCCCAACGCCCATTCCATCACGCGGCTATGTCCGTAGGCGCCGGCCACGACGATGTCCGTGTCCAGCTCGTCCGCGACCGCCGCCAATCCGGCCGCGTCATCGCCGGACTCCGGCGTGGGGTGGACGTCCGCCGTGACGCCGTGACGGCCCAACCATTGTGCGACATCGTCGAGCCGGCGGCCAGAGGCATCCAGGTCGTCTTCAGCGGTGATTTCCACGAGGCTGACGCGGTTCGCGCGTTTGAGCAAAGGAAGCGCGTCGGCGGCCGCGCGGCGGGCTTCGCTTGTGTCCTTCCAGGCGACCAGCACCCGGTCCAGGCGGATTGTCACGGGTGACGGTGCCACGACCATCACGGGCCGCCCCACCCGCATGATCAAATCGCCCGCCTCGATCCGGCGCGCGGCATTGGACGGCCCCTCGGGCGCCCCGTCGATCATAACCAGATCGGCCCCACGGGCTTCGTTCGCGAGATGGTCTGACAGCGACGTGACAACGACCGCGGACCGCCACTCGATCCCCCGGGGTGAATGGAGCATCGCGTCGCGGAACTCCGCCTCGGTCCGCGCGATCTCGCTCGCGATTTCCTTGCGGTCGATCTCGAACACGTCGCCATAGGCATAGACGTCGCCATACAGGATCTGGATGGGCGTGCAGGCCGTGCTGCCGATGACCCTGGCCCCAAACCGCTCCGCGACGATGTTCGCCGCGTCCAGAAGGTGCTTGTTCGAGCGCCCGGACTCCAGGTTCACCAGTATCGTCGCGTATGACATGTCCGTTCTCCATGAAAGACCTGAGACCGCCGGCCCGCGCCTGGCTTCGCGTTGAACTCCGCGAGGAAGGGACAGCGAAGCTGACGGGTGACGCGGCATGCCGCCTGGACGCAGTCTATCCGGGCGGCTTTGGCGCGCGCAGGATCGGAAACTACTCACTGGCTGAGCCGTCGCGCGCGGGGAGATGTGAGTTTCGGGGGTATGGCGCGCTGGGTTGGCGGCGGCGCGCGAAACCAATAAGGATACCGGCGGCCGTTGGTATGAGTATATTCCGAAGTGACACGGCGGCCGGGTTCGCGCCAGCACCTGTCTGGTGCCGGTATTCGACCTACGATGCCATGGAATGCTCAAGAATTCTCAGGTCATTCGCCCTTGTATAAGCACTCGGATCCCGGGAGCGTTTCCAGCTCATGATACCCCGCATGCCGGCGAGAGACGCGAATTCCCGCTCCTCCATCCAACGCCGCGGGCCGCTGACCAAAGCCGTCATATGGTCGATATTATACCGTAATAACGACGAGGTCGTCATCACCACGTCAGCTCCGGCGAGCAGATACTTCACGACATCGTCGACTCCGGGTACCCCGCCCGAGGCCGCCAGGGACGCGTTGACGCGCCCGGAGAGGATCGCGATCCACAGCATCGGCAGTCGCGTTTCGTCCGGCGCGCTCAATTCCAGTCGATCGGTCAGTTTCATGCGCGGGAGATCGATGTCGGGTTCCAGCATGCGGTTAAACAGCACAAGGCCGCCGGCACCGTGTTCCACGAGTGTCGCGGCGAAGTGACCGAACGCGCTGAGAAACGGGGTCAGCTTGATCGCGACCGGCAGATTAATCGATCGACAGACGGCCTGAACGATGCCGCTGTCACGCGCCTCGACGTCGCGCCCGGATTCCATGAGATCGGTTGGCACGTGATACAAGTTCAGTTCCAGCGCCATTGCGCCGGCTTGCTCGATCAAACGCGCATGATCGATCCAACCGGCGTGCGACGATCCGTTGAGGCTCGCGATGATCGGGATCGAGACCGCGTCTTTCGCGCGGCGCACCAATTCCAGATACCGGTCGGGCCGTATCCCGTACGGACCACTGACCGCCGCCGGGAAGTATGATGCGGCTTCGGGCGAGCTGTCCGCGTGAACCGCGACGCGAGATGCCAGGGCGCCGGCCTCCGCCTCGATCTGTTCCTGAAACAACGACGGAAGCACGATCGCGCCCGCCCCCGCGTCTTCCAACCGGCGAATATTATCGAGCTTGCTGTTCAAGGGTGACGCCGAGGTATTTTGTTGATAATGACATGATGAACTCCCGCGGGGTGGGTTATTCCCCAGGTACGAGCGCCGGCTTCGCGGAACGTTTTTCGGCCAGACCTCGCGCCTCCGGTTCCCGTTCCTGGGCCTGAGCATCGGGATGGAACCGGCCGCCATCGCGGCTCGCGAGTTCCTCGTATTGGCGATATTTCTCGGTGACCGCGGCCTGTGCCATGCCAAGCAGTGTTTCCGCTTCCTCGGGCCGTGAATTCGCGAGTGAACTGTAACGAAGTTCATTGTAAGCGTATTCCTTCAATGGAATAGGCGGTCGCGGCGAATCCAGGCGAAATGGATTTTCGCCCACGGTGCGCATCGTCGGATTGAAGCGGAACAGCGGCCAATATCCACTCGCCGCCGCGAGGTCCTGTTGCTTCATGCCAAATCGCATATCGATGCCATGCGCGATACAGTGGCTATATACCCGGATCTCTCCGAAATCCGGGTATCCTTTTGGTTTTGCGCCCGCCGCCACACCAACCCTGGGCGCGTATACCCGGATCTCTCCGAAATCCGGGTATAATATAAATTCTGGACCGATCCCGCCGTGATCGACCGGCTGGCGGAGGCACGCAAAGGCCTCGCGCGGCGCATTCAGGCGGTGTTCCCCACCTGGAAGAACATCCGCCAGGTCACCGGCGAGGCTGACGTCGCACCCGGCATCGGCTTCGTCATGGCGCCCGGTCACACGGCGGGCCATCGCGCGTTTCATTTGTCCTCCGGCGGCAAGCAATTGATGATTTCCAACGACACCGCTTATGTCCCCGCGCTGGTGATGGCCAATCCCGGATGGCATGGCCTGTACGACCAGAACCCCGAACTGGCCGAAACCTCCCGCCGGGCGTTGCCGGACCGGGTTATCGCGGAGAAAACCCCAATCTGCGGCTATCACTTTCCGTTCCCCGCGGCGGGCACTGTCAGCAAGGATGGCGCGGGGTATACTCTGAGCCTGATGCACGTATGAACACGGGGGGACAACATTGATGAAACGATTTTCGCGCTTTGGTATTCTGCTTTCCGGCCTGCTGCTGGCGGGTCCGGTTATCGCCGCCGACAGCCTGCCGAACCCGACATCGCCGAACCTGACGACGGTGCGGGCCGCGATCAAGGCGAAAAACTACAACGCCGCGCTGGCCGAGCTGAAGGGCATGGTCGTCATGTATCAGCACCCCGACGTCTACAGCCTGATGGGATTTTCGTTGCGTAAGACCGGCGATCAGAAGCAGGCGATGACGTACTACAACAAAGCGCTCGACTTCGATCCGAACCACAAGGGCGCGCTGGAATATCAGGGCGAGTTGTTCGTCGAACTCGGGCAGGTCGATAAAGCGCGCGTCAATCTGACCCGGCTGGAGCGGTTGTGCCCGCTTGGCTGTGAGGAGCGTGACGACCTGCGCAAGGCCATCGCCGCCGCCCCCAAAGGCAGCTGACGATGTCTGGGCTTGAACCGGCCGGACTGTTGCTTGGCCGGTGCCTGCTCGCGTTCCTGTTCCTGCATGAGGCATGGGCCAAGATCGTGGGGTATGAGGGGGCGGTGAGGTATACCGAGGCGTTCGGACTGCCTGGGATCGCGTTGATCCCGGCGATCGCGCTGGAGGCGATCGGCGGCGTCATGATCCTGGCCGGCCTGGGCTGCCGGCTGGCGGCCTTCGCGCCTGGCGGATTTTGCGTCGTGACGGCGTTGATCTTTCACACGTCTTTCGGCGATCGCAACCAATTGTTGCACTTTGAAAAGGACCTCGCCATCGCCGGCGGGTTTCTGATCCTGTGCTGCCGGGGCGCGGGCCCGTGGTCTCTGGACGCCTGGTGGGGCCGCGCGCAAAATATTGGGCGAACGTGAACAAGGGAAGGCGCGCGTCATGGCGATCGAACTTTATACCTGGAACACCCCGAACGGGCGAAAGATCAGCGTCGCGCTGGAGGAAATGGGGCTGGCCTATACCGTCCATCCCGTGAACATCAGCAAAGATGAGCAGTTCAAGCCGGATTTTCTGAAGATCAGCCCGAACAACCGGATCCCCGCGATCGTCGACCCCGACGGTCCGGGCGGCACGCCGATCAGCGTGTTCGAATCGGGCGCGATCCTGATTTACCTGGCCGAAAAAACCGGAACGTTCATGCCAACGAGCCTCGCCGGCAAAGTGCCTGTGCTGGAGTGGCTGATGTGGCAAATGGGCGGCTTCGGTCCGATGCCGGGACAGGTTCATCATTTTCTGGGTGTCGAGAACCCGGCGGATCAGAAATACGGGCTGGAACGCTATTTGAAAGAGACGAAACGCTTGTACGGCGTGCTGGACCGCCGGCTCACGGGCCGTGATTACGTGGCGGATGCGTGCTCGATCGCGGATTTCGCGATTTTGGGGTGGGCGTGGCGGCATGAGCGGCACAAGGTCGATCTGGCGGAGTTCCCGCATGTGAAGGCCTGGTACGAGCGCTGTATGGCGCGTCCGGCGACGAAGAAAGGGTTTGATGTCGCTTTGTCCTGATCGGCGTTTGACCCGGGCGCGGGGTTTGCCGTAGAGATGGTCGTGCAAACGCTGTGTCTGGGGTAACGCCCAGGATGGATCTCTCCCGGCGGAGGGGTGGCCGAGTGGCTGAAGGCAGCGGTTTGCTAAACCGCCGTGCGGCGTCAAGCCGTACCGTGAGTTCGAATCTCATCCCCTCCGCCAGAGAACCTGTGAGCAATAGTCTCCGGCCGGGTTTTGGGTGATGAAAAGCGCGCGGTTCGGGCGGGTTTTTTGATGAACCTGTTGACTCGCTCTCCGCTCACAAGGGCGAATTTCTCTCTCTCGGGGCTGGTTCTCTCCGAACCTGTTGACTGGGCTGATTTAGTACGGACGCGTATCTCATTGATAATGCGCCGGTTTTCATCCATCCAAACGACGATATTTCGACATTACAGATGGTAGGCGATAGAAACTGGTGCCGAAATTAGCCGTTGTGTTCATTAACAATTTGGGAGTTACCTCTCAGTATAGGTTTTTCCGATCTGGTTTACTCTCATCCCGGGCTTGGTGGGATGACGGGACTCTCATCGCGTATGAGACCAGTCGGATTCTAGACGCCATCGATCCATTTCAAGAGTAACCAGGGCAGCCAATCGCCGAAACTAAGAAGAGCGGCCGGCCGGCTGCGCCCCGATGAGAACTGCAGCGATGTCCACGACCCGGAACAACCACTATGTGGCGCAATGGTACCAGGAGGGCTTTTTCGAACCAGGGCGCAACACCTTGCGATATCTGGACATGCACCCCAACCAGCGCGTCCTTGCAGACGGCCGGACGATCACCCAGAAAGCGAAGTTCGATGCCCCGACTTCTCGCGCCTTCGTGGAGAGGGATCTCTATTCAACGTCCTTCGGGACGTCGGTTAACGATGAAATCGAGCGCAGGCTTTTCGGCGACATAGATACCAGGGGGTCAAGCGCCATCCGGGCCTACGTTGGCAGCGACGAAGGCCAGTGGCATCACCATTTCCGGACCCTGTTCGAATATCTCGACATCCAGAAGATCCGAACCCCGAAGGGCCTTGATTGGCTTAGGTCCCAGTACCCATCGCTAAATCAGAACGAACTGATGATGGAAATGCAGGGCATCCGCATGATGCACTGCACGATCTGGACCGAAGGCGTGAGGGAGCTCGTCTCCGCCGAGAATTCCAGCGTCAAGTTCATTATCAGCGACCATCCAGTCACCATCTACAATCACGCCACGGACCCGGAACATCGCGTCTGCGCTTATCCAGGTGACGTTGGCATCGCGTTGAAGGCATCACAAACCATCTTCCCATTGAACCGCGACTTCTGTCTTATCCTCAGCAATCTCGAATACGTCCAGAACCCCGCTACCAAACCGCTGGAGAAGCGGACCGCGCCCCGCAACTTCCGCAACTCCATGGTCCGGACCGACGCCTTCGTACGCAACCGCAAACTGTCCGACCTCGATGTCGCCCGAATAAACTTTATTCTGAAGGCGCGCGCACGTCGGTACATTGCTGCTGGCCGCGACGAATGGCTTTACCCGGAGAGGGTGGTGAGCGAGCCGTGGCAGGATTTGCGCCAGGCTGTTACCGCAAAGCCGGAATGTCCCCTTAGCGCAAAGTTAGAATGTCCCCTACCCGGCGTGTTCACGAGGGAGGGGCGGATGGCCGAGGGGCTTTTGGTTGATGAGCGGTAAAGAACTGGAGCGTTCGCATGTGGTTCGTCAGGCGTTCGACCATCATTTGAGCCAACAGGAGGGTGCTGAACGCCTTGGGATCGGCG
>JAYVXQ010000558.1:0-9467 GCA_043785025.1 Acetobacteraceae bacterium | reverse complement strand
TTCGGCGACATCGTCCTGACCCGCTTCATGAACGCGCTGATGTACGACGGCAAGAAGAGCGCCGCCGAGGGCATCGTCTATGGCGCGATGGAAGTGCTGAAGAAGCGCGGCGGCCCGGCGGCCGACCCGCTTCGCATGTTTCACGAGGCGCTGGACAACGTGAAGCCCGCGGTCGAGGTGCGGTCGCGCCGGGTCGGCGGCGCCACGTATCAGGTGCCGGTCGAGGTGCGGACGGACCGGCGGCAGGCGCTGGCCATCCGCTGGCTGATCGACAGCGCCCGCAAGCGCGGCGAGCACACGATGGAAGAGCGGCTTTCGAACGAGCTGCACGACGCGGTGAACAACCGCGGCTCGGCAGTCAAGAAGCGTGAAGACACCCACCGGATGGCCGAAGCCAACAAGGCGTTCAGCCACTACCGATGGTAAGACGGCAACACTCCCAGGTTCCACACTAGGGTCCGCCACGTAGGGTGGACGACGGAGACACGAGATGGGTAAGGCTAAATTCGAGCGGAACAAGCCGCACTGCAACATCGGCACGATCGGCCACGTCGATCATGGCAAGACGTCGTTGACGGCAGCGATCACGAAGATCCTGGCCAAGTCCGGCGGCGCCGTGTTCACGGCCTACGACCAGATCGACAAGGCGCCTGAGGAGCGGGCGCGCGGCATCACGATCTCGACCGCGCATGTCGAGTATGAGACGAAGAACCGTCACTACGCCCACGTCGACTGCCCCGGCCACGCCGACTACGTGAAGAACATGATCACCGGCGCCGCGCAGATGGACGGCGCGATCCTGGTCGTGTCCGCCGCCGACGGCCCGATGCCGCAAACGCGTGAGCACATCCTGCTCGCCCGTCAGGTCGGCGTCCCCGCGCTGGTGGTGTTCATGAACAAGATCGACATGGTCGATGATCCCGAGCTGGTCGAACTCGTGGAGATGGAGTTGCGCGAGCTGCTGTCGTCCTATCAGTTCCCCGGCGACGATATCCCCATCGTCAAAGGCTCCGCGTTGATGGCGCTGGAAGGCAAGAGCCCCGAGCTCGGCCATGACGCGATCCTGGAGCTGATGAAGGCGGTCGACGCTTACATTCCGCAGCCGGTGCGCGTGCTGGATCGTCCGTTCCTGATGCCGATCGAAGACGTGTTCTCGATCTCCGGCCGCGGCACCGTCGTGACCGGCCGTGTCGAGCGCGGCATCGTGAAGGTGGGCGAGGAAGTCGAGATCGTCGGGATCCGAGACACGACCAAGACGATCGTCACGGGTGTTGAGATGTTCCGCAAGCTGCTCGATCAGGGTCAGGCCGGCGACAACATCGGCGCCCTGCTGCGCGGCACCAAGCGTGAAGATGTTGAGCGTGGTCAGGTTCTGGCCAAGCCCGGCTCGATCACTCCGCATACGAAGTTCAAGGCCGAGGCGTATATCCTCACGAAGGAAGAGGGCGGCCGTCACACGCCGTTCTTCACCAACTACCGTCCGCAGTTCTACTTCCGCACGACCGACGTGACGGGTGTGGTGCAGCTGCCGGAAGGTGTCGAGATGGTGATGCCCGGCGATAACGTGTCGATGGATGTCGAACTGATCCATCCGATCGCCATGGACGACGGCCTCCGTTTCGCGATCCGCGAAGGTGGCCGGACCGTGGGCGCCGGCGTCGTCGCCAGCATCCAGGCCTGATTACCGCATATCCCCGGCGCCTGGCCCGTTGGTCAGGCGCCGGTCTTTTTTTCGGCTCGCATGGCGGGCGAAGGACCAGATCGCACGATGGACAACCAGAACATACGCATCAGGCTCAAGGCCTATGATCACCGCGTGCTGGACAACAGCACGAAGGAGATCGTGAACACGGCCAAGCGTACCGGTGCCCGGGTTCGCGGACCGATCCCCTTGCCGACCCATATCGAGCGCTTCACGGTCAATCGTTCGCCGCACGTCGACAAGAAAAGCCGCGAGCAGTTTGAAATCCGCACCCATCGCCGGTTGCTGGATATCGTGGAACCGACCCCGCAAACGGTGGACGCGCTGATGAAGCTCGACCTCGCCGCTGGCGTGGACGTCGAGATCAAGATCTGACGGCCAGGACCACACTCATGACCAAACTCCGCACCGGCCTTCTGGCCAAAAAACTGGGCATGACCCGGATCTTCAAGGATGACGGCACGCATGTGCCGGTGACCGTCCTGCAGATCGATCAGCTTCAGGTCGTCGCCGCCAAAACTCTGGAAAAGGATGGCTACACCGCCGTTCAATTGGGTTGGGGCAAGGCGAAGGTAAAGAACGTTACCCAACCGAACCGCGGTCACTATGCCGTCGCGAAAGTGGAGCCGAAAACGAAGCTGGTCGAGTTCCGCGTCGATGCCGACGGATTGCTGGAACCCGGTGCGACCTTGTCCCCCGCGCATTTCGCTGTCGGCCAGAAGGTCGATGTCTGCGGCACCAGCAAGGGCAAGGGCTTCGCCGGCGGTATGAAGCGCTGGAACTACTCTGGCCTTGAAGCCTCGCACGGTGTGTCCATCAGTCACCGTTCGCTTGGCTCTACCGGCAACCGGCAGGATCCGGGAAAGACCTTTAAGAACAAGAAGATGGCCGGTCATTTGGGCGTCGAGCGGATCACCACGCTGAACGTGGAAGTCGCTGGCGTGGATGTGCCCAAGGGCCTGTTGATGATCAAGGGCGCCGTACCCGGCGCCAAAGGCAGCTATGTCCGCGTCCGCGACGCGGTGAAGATGCCTCCGAAGGACGCCGCTTTCCCGGCGGTTTTGCTTGAAGCCGCCGCTGGCTGAGGAACGACGATGCAGATCGATATCACCACGCTGGACCAGGGGACCGCCGGAAGCGCTGAGCTTCCGGATGAGTACTTCGCGGTCCTCCCGCGCGCCGACATCATGGCGCGGGTCGTTCACTGGCAGCTTTCCAAGCGCCGGTCCGGCAACCACAAGACCAAAGGCATGGGGGAGGTGTCCGGCACCACCAAAAAACCCTTCCGCCAGAAAGGCACCGGCAACGCCCGTCAGGGCAGTCTGCGCGCCCCGCAATTCCGCACCGGCGGTGTGGTGCACGGTCCCGTGGTTCGCAGCCACGAATACCGGCTGAACAAGAAAGTCCGCCGTCTGGGCTTGATTTGCGCGCTGTCGCAGAAGGCCAAGGAAGG
This sequence comes from Acetobacteraceae bacterium, assembly GCA_043785025.1. Taxonomy (GTDB): domain Bacteria; phylum Pseudomonadota; class Alphaproteobacteria; order Acetobacterales; family Acetobacteraceae; genus Rhodopila. The sequence continues at coordinate 6,312 of JAYVXQ010000558.1, read as the reverse complement.
CAAGCTGGTGGTGCTCGACGTCGCCGCCGGAACCGCCAAGACCGGCGAGCTCGCCAAGAAGCTGCAAGCTCTGGGTTGGCGCTCGGCGCTGTTCATCGATCACGTGGTCGACGAGAGCTTCCTGCGCGCCAGCCGCAACCTGCATAAATTCGACGCGCTGCCGACGATGGGTGCGAATGTTTATGACATTCTGAACCACGACGTCCTGGCGATCACCGTCGCGGGCATCGAGGGTCTGAAGGCGCGCCTGTCCCGCTCCGCCGTCGCGAAAACGGGAGACGCGGCATGAGCGAGACCTCGCCGGCCAAGAAATCCGCCCGCCCGCTGCTGAGCCGGGAAGCGATGTTTCAAATCATTCACGCCCCGGTGATCACCGAAAAGGCGACCCTGCTGTCCGAGAAGAACCAGTATGTGTTCCGGGTCTCGATCGACGCCACCAAGCCGCGGATCAAAGCGGCGATCGAGGGTTTGTTCGGCGTCAACGTGGTCGCCGTGAACACCCTGGTTCGTAAGGGCAAGACCAAGCGGGTCAAAGGCCGTCCCGGCCGCCGCTCGGACGTGAAAAACGCGATCGTTCGTCTGGCGAAAGACCAGGCGATCGATTTCACCACCAGCCTGTCGTAAGGCGCGCGCGAGATGGCATTAAGACAATTCAAACCGGTCACGGCCAGCCTTCGCGGCACCGTTCTGATCGATCGCTCCGACCTGTGGAAGGGCAAGCCCGTCAAGGGATTGACCGAGGGTCAGCACAGCCACGGCGGGCGTAACAACCACGGCCGCATCACCAGCCGGTTCCGGGGCGGCGGGCATAAGCAGTCCTATCGCATCGTCGATTTCAAGCGCCGTAAGTTCGACGTACTGGGCGTGGTGGAGCGTCTGGAATACGACCCGAACCGCACCGCCTTCCTCGCGTTGGTGAAATACGCCGATAACGAGCTGGCCTACATCCTGGCCCCGCAGCGTCTGAAAGCCGGCGACCCGATCATCGCTGGCGCCCGCGCCGACATCAAGCCGGGCAACGCGATGCCTCTGGCGGCGATCCCGGTCGGTACGATCATCCATAATATTGAGATGAAGATCGGCGCCGGTGGCAAGATCGCCCGCTCGGCCGGCACCTATGCGCAGTTGGTTGGCAAGGACTCCGGTTACGCTCAGATCAAGTTGAAGTCGGGCGAGCTTCGCCTGGTGCGCGCCGAATGCATGGCGAGCATTGGCGCCGTGTCCAACCCCGACAACATGAACCAGAAGATTGGCAAGGCCGGCCGGATGCGCTGGTTGGGCTTCCGCCCGCATAACCGCGGCGTCGTGATGAACCCGGTCGATCACCCGCATGGCGGCGGCGAAGGCCGCACCTCCGGCGGCCGTCACCCGGTCACGCCGTGGGGCAAGCCGACCAAGGGCGCCAAGACACGCACCAACAAGCGCACGGACAGTCTGATTATCCGCCGCGCCAGCAAGAGCAAGGGCAAATAAGATGGCGCGTTCCGTCTGGAAAGGTCCGTTCGTCGACGGCTATATGCTGGCCAAGGCCGAGGCGTCGCGCGCATCGGGCCGCAATGAGATCATCAAGATCTGGTCGCGCCGGTCCACGATCCTGCCGCAGTTCGTCGGTCTGACCTTCGGTGTCTACAACGGCCATAAGTTCCTGCCGGTGCAGGTGAACGAAAACATGGTGGGTCATAAATTCGGCGAGTTCTCGCCGACCCGCACGTTCACCGGTCACTCGGCGGACAAGAAGGCGAAACGGGGCTGATATGAGCAAGCCGAAATTCAAACGCACTTTGGCGGACACCGAGGCTCAGGCGATCCTGAGCAATGTTCGCACCAGCCCGCGCAAGCTGAACCTGGTCGCGGCGATGATCCGCAATTTGCCGGCGCAGCGGGCGATCGCGACGTTGACCTTCTCCAAGCGCCGCATCGCGCATCAGGTTCGCAAGACCCTGGAAAGCGCGATCGCGAACGCGGAAAACAACCATCAGCTCGACGTCGACCGGCTGGTCGTGACGCGCGCCGAGGTTGGCCGCTCGATCGTCATGCGTCGCTTCCATGCCCGCGGCCGTGGCCGTTCGGCGCGGATCGAGAAATGGTTTAGCCACATGAAGATCGTCGTGGCCGAGCGTGACGAAGCCGCCGACAACATGGACGTGATCGACACGAAGGCGATGGCCCCGACTTCGGCCCCGACCCCGCCGACTTCGACCACGACGACCTCGATCACGACGGCCGATCACAGCCATGTCGACGCCGCCTTGTCCTTGCCCGCGACCGTGGACAATGAGGGCGAAGCCGCCGAGCAGGCTTTGTCCGCCGATCAGGCCGCGAAATCGGACGCCGAAGCGGCCGCCGCGCCACACACACCGCCGGGCACCGCCGGACAGGGAGCTTCGTAGGATGGGTCATAAGGTCAATCCGATCGGGCTGCGGCTCGGCATCAACCGCACCTGGGACAGCCGGTGGTACGCGGGCGCCGATTATGCCCGCCTGCTTCACGACGATCTGAAACTGCGTGAGCATCTGCGCCAGAAACTGCGCGGCGCCGGCGTGTCCCGCGTGGTGATCGAGCGTCCGGCGAAGAAGCCGCGCATCACCATTTACGCCGCCCGACCCGGCGTCGTGATCGGCAAGAAGGGCCAGGATATCGAGACCCTGAAGAAGGATCTCGGCAAAATGGCCAATGCCGAGGTTTCGTTGAACATCGTCGAAATCCGCAAGCCGGAAATCGACTCGACGCTGATCGCCGAGAACATCGCGCAGCAGTTGGAACGCCGCGTCGCGTTCCGCCGCGCGATGAAGCGCGCCGTGCAGTCCGCCATGCGCCTCGGCGCCTTGGGCATCCGGATCAACTGCGGCGGGCGTCTCGGCGGGGCCGAAATCGCCCGTGTCGAGTGGTATCGCGAGGGGCGCGTTCCGCTGCACACGTTGCGCGGCGATGTCGATTACGGCGTCGCCACCGCGAAAACGACTTATGGCACCTGCGGCGTCAAAGTCTGGGTGTTCAAGGGTGAGATCATGCAGCACGACCCGACGGCGCAAGATCGTCGCGCGGCCGAGCAGGCTCCGCAGCGTTAAGGGCATCATCCAGGCGGGCGTTCACGCCCGGTTGGATAAAGATGCCCGCCTCTTCTAACCGAGCGGTTTCCGTGCGCCAAAGCGAACGGAGTCCGGTCCAGACGACCAAGGTAATACGACCATGATGTCTCCAAAGCGGACCAAATTCCGCAAGCAGCACAAGGGCCGCATCCATGGCCTGGCGAAGGGCGGCTTCTCGCTGACCTTCGGCACCTATGGGCTCAAGGCGCTGCAACCCGAGCGCATTACCGCGCGCCAGATCGAATCCGCCCGCCGCGCCATCACCCGCGCGATGAAGCGGGCAGGGCGCGTGTGGATCCGGATCTTCCCGGATGTCCCCGTTTCGACCAAGCCGGCCGAGGTTCGCATGGGCTCCGGCAAGGGCTCGCCCGAGTTCTGGATTGCCCGCGTGGCCCCCGGACGCATCATGTTTGAAATCGACGGCGTCGCCCCGGAACTGGCCAAGGAGGCTTTGACTCTGGGTGCCGCGAAGCTGCCGATCAAGACGAAGTTCGTCACGCGGATGGGAGACGCCTGAGATGGCCAAGGCCGCGTTGTATAAAATCGGTGATATCCGCGCGAAGTCGCCGGACGAAATCGCCGCTCTGCTGCTGGACCTCCGTAAGGAGCAGTTCAACCTGCGCTTCCAGCGCGCGACTGGTCAGAACGAGGGCCTCGGCCGCGTGAAGCAGGCGCGCCGCGAGATCGCCCGGATCAAGACGGTCCAGGCGCAACACAAACGGGACGCGGCGAAACCCGCGTCCCACGCATAGGAGACCGGACGATGCCCAGGCGCGTCCTGACAGGGCGGGTTACGAGCGATAAGATGGATAAGACGGTCACCGTCCTTGTCGATCGTCGCGTCATGCACCCGCTGTATAAGAAGTTCATTCGCCGTTCGAAGAAATACGCGGCGCATGACGAAGTGAACACGTGCAAGATCGGCGACCAGGTCCGCATCGAGGAATGCCGCCCGATCAGCAAGCGCAAAACCTGGATGGTGGTGGAGCGTAACGGCCAGCCGCTGGCGGTCAGCCATGACGCGCATCCCGAAGGAGTCGCGGCATGATCCAGTCAGAATCCAATCTCGACGTCGCCGACAACTCCGGCGCGCGCCGCGTGATGTGCATCAAGGTGCTTGGCGGATCGAAGCGCCGCACCGCTTCAGTCGGTGACGTGATCGTCGTGTCGATCAAGGAAGCCATTCCGCGCGGTAAGGTGAAGAAGGGCGACGTTCACCAGGCGGTGATCGTGCGCACGTCCTATCCCGTGCGGCGTCCCGACGGTTCGGCGATCCGTTTCGACCGCAACGCGGCCGTGCTGATCAACAAGCAGATGGAGCCGATCGGCACCCGTATCTTTGGCCCGGTCGTGCGTGAACTGCGGGCGAAGAAGTTCATGAAAATCATCTCGCTGGCGCCGGAGGTATTGTAAGATGGCCGCGCGCATACGTAAGGGCGACACGGTTATCGTCATCAGTGGCGCCAGTAAAGGCCGCCGCGGTGAAGTGACCACGGTGAACCCGAAGGCCGACCGCGCCATCGTGACGGGCGTGAATATCGCGACCCATCACGTGAAGCCGGACCGGCAGGGCCAGCAGGGCGGCATTCAGCGCCGGGAAGCGACAATTCATATGTCGAACCTGAAACTGATCGACCCGAAAACCAGCGAGCCCACCAAGGTCTCGTTCCGGGTTCTGGAGAACGGACGCAAGGTCCGCGTCGCCAGGAAGACCGGCGCAGTGATCGAAAGCTGAGGCGCGAGCGATGAGTGGAACCAAAAAATCAGGCGCCAAATCCGGTGCCAAAACGGCTGGTGGACGCGGCGCGCAAGGTGCCGCCCCTCCCGGCCGTGAAGAACGCCGCGCCGCGCGGATGCAGGAAACCGGCGGCGTCGCCGATCCGAAGGCCTCGGGTGCCGAGATGGCGCGCATGCAACGGCGCTACATCGACGAAATCCGCGCCAGCATGACGACGGCCTTCGGCTACAAGAACCCGATGCAGGTGCCGCGTCTGGAAAAGATCGTCATCAACATGGGTGTTGGTGAAGCCACCGGCGATCAAAAGAAGCTCGACGCCGCGGTGTCGGAGCTGACCGCGATCGCGGCGCAGAAACCGGTCAAGACGGTCGCGAAAAAAGCCATCGCCGGCTTTAAAATTCGTAAGGGCCTGCCGATCGGCTGCAAGGTGACACTTCGAAAAGCGCGGATGTACGAATTCCTCGACCGGCTCGTGACCATTGCTCTGCCGCGCGTTCGCGACTTTCGCGGCATCACCGGCAAGGGTTTTGACGGTCGTGGCAACTTCGCCATGGGCCTGAAAGAACAGATTATTTTTCCCGAGATCAACTATGATCGCGTGGAAAACGTCCGCGGCATGGACATCCAGTTCGTGACCACCGCGAATACCGACGCCGAAGCGAAAGCCTTGCTCAAGGCGTTCGACATTCCTTTCGCTAACTGAGTTTTTTGGAAAACCGCCAGATCTTCTGGCAGGTTCCGGAGGTAAAGAAGACAGGATGGCCAAAACTTCCCAGGTCAACCGTAACAAGATGCGGGAACGCCTTGCGAAACGTGACAATGGCAAGCGCAAGGCGCTGAAAGACATTGTCATGGACCGCACGTTGCCGGTCGAGGACCGCTTCAACGCGACGATCAAGCTGGCGCAGCTGCCGCGCAACGGCGCGAAAGTCCGCGTCCGCCTGCGGTGCGAGCTGACCGGCCGTTCGCGCGGCAATTATCGTAAATTCAAGCTTTGCCGCATCGCCTTGCGCGATCTCGCCAGTTCCGGGCAAATCCCCGGGATGGTCAAGGCCAGCTGGTAAGAAGGGAACGGACCAATGTCACTTTCCGATCCCCTGGGCGATATGCTCACACGGATTCGTAACGCGCAGCGGGCGAGACACTCGTCCTGCGTGTCTCCGGCGTCGGCCCTGCGCGCCAACGTGCTTGGCGTGCTGAAACGCGAAGGCTTCATCCGCGGCTACTCCGCCGAGGAATTGCGGCCGGGCGTCGCGCGCCTGAAAATCGAGCTGAAGTACAACGAGGGTGAACCGGTCATCAAGGAGATCACGCGTGTCTCCCGTCCCGGCCGCCGCGTTTACTCCAAAATCAAGGAACTGCCGCGGGTCTACGCCGGCCTCGGTATTTCCATCCTCTCCACGCCGCGCGGCGTGATGAGCGATGCCGAGGCCCGCGCCGCCAATGTTGGCGGCGAAGTCCTCTGCCGCGTGTTCTGACGGAGA
>JAYVXQ010000557.1:0-2910 GCA_043785025.1 Acetobacteraceae bacterium | reverse complement strand
CACCATCCGCATCAAATTGAAACGTCCGTTTCCGCTGATCCTCGATACGCTGGCGAAGCCGAACGGGATGCTGCCGGTGGTGATGCCGGAACGGCTGGCCAATACCGAACTCACCAAACCCAATACCGAAATGATCGGTTCCGGTCCCTATCGTTTCATGAAGAACGAGTTTGTCGCGGGCGGCAGCGGCGCTTATGAAAAATTCGACAAATACGTGCCGCGTTCGGAAAAAGCCAGTTGGGCGTCCGGCGGTAAGGTCGCCAACATCGAACGGTTCGAGTGGAAAATCATTCCCGATTCCTCGACCGCGGCGTCGGCGTTGATGAAAGGCGAGGTCGATTGGTGGGAACAGGTGCAGCCTGACCTGATCCCGCTGTTGCGCAAGAACCCGGATGTCGTGGTGACGAATTTCAACGTCGTCGGCTTTTTCGGCACGATGCGGTTCAACCATCTGCATCCGCCGTTCAACAACGCCGCGATCCGCCGCGCCGTGCGTCTCGGGATGGATCAGGAACATTACATGAGCGCGGTGACCGGGAACGAAACCTCGATTTACAGCGCCTGCAAGGCATTATTCCCTTGTGGAACGCCCTACGGCGAGGAATTGGGCGGTGCCGGGATGACCGGCGACGTCAAGGCGGCGAAACGCGCGTTGGACGCGGCGGGGTATGCCGGGGAGAAAGTCGTGATCATCAACCCCGCGGATGTGGCGACGATCGCGCCGTTCGGCCAGGTGACGTACGAGTATCTGCGCCAGCTTGGCATGAACGTCGAGTTGCAGGACATGGACTGGAACACGCTGACGCAGCGGCGCGCCAAAACCGATCCGCCGGATAAAGGCGGTTGGTCGATTTTCCATAATTGGTGGTTGGGCTCCTCCTTCATCAATCCCGCGATCAGCCCGATCATTCGCGGTTTGGGTGCCAAGGGGTGGGCTGGGTTCTACACCGATCAGAAGGTGGAACAATGGGTTGAGGACTGGACGACCGTCGTTTCGAGTGAGGAGCGGGCCCGGATCGTGCATGCGATGCATCTGCACGCGCTGGACACGGTCCCGTCGGTGATTCTGGGCCGGTTTTTCATTCTGACCGCGCATCGGAAGGGTCTTCAGGGCTTGTTGCAAGGCACCTCGCCCTATCCGTGGAATTTGTCCTGGTCGTGAACGATCAGGACGCCGATGCGTTGGTGGCAAGGGAATTCGGGACATCGCGTGCTCCTGGCCTGAGTGGCGGGAGTATCCTTGTGAAGCCCAGTGGCGCCGCGGGGCATCTGGGCGCAGCCCAGACCCGCCAGGAGGCTCTGCCTCCTGGACCTCCGCCAAAGGGCGAGGCCCTTTGGGATCTATCCATTCAGTCAGAGTGTGTGTGGAGGCCGGCGCGGACGCTGATACGTCGTGGATGGCCTCCACACACACTCTGACTGAACCCAATGGTTTCAAGGGGCCATGCCCCTTGGCGGAGGTCCAGGAGGCAGAGCCTCCTGGCGGGTCTCAGGGCAGCGCCCTGCTTCCTTCCGTCCCGAGACCAACCCCCATCAATGCGCCTGCCCCAAATAAGCCGCCCTGACCGCCGGATCGTTCTTCAACTGCCCCGCCGGCCCCGAAGCCGTCACCCGGCCATTTTCCAGCACATACCCATAATCCGCCACATCCAAAGCCGCCGCCGCGAATTGCTCGACCAGCAGCATCGTCACCCGTTCCTGTTTCAACCGCGCAATGGTCCCAAACACTTCCTCCACCAACCGCGGCGCCAGCCCCATCGAGGGCTCGTCCAGCAGCAGCACCAGCGGGTTCAACATCAGCGCCCGCGCCATCGCCAGCATCTGCTGCTCCCCGCCCGACAGCGTCCCCGCCAATTGCGCCCGCCGCTCAGCCAGCCGCGGAAACAACGTGAACATCCGATCCAGGTCGCCCCGGACCTCACCCTTCGGCCGGCTGCCGGTCAGGCGCGTGAAGGCGCCCAACAGCAGATTGTCCTCGACCGGCAAGGTCGCGAAGACCCGCCGCCCCTCAGGAGAATGCGCCATCCCGCGGCGGGTGATCTCATGCGCCGCGAAACCGGTGATCTCAGCACCGTTCAGCGTGATCCGGCCCGCGTTGGACGGGATCATGCCGGAGATGGCGCGCAACGTCGTGGTCTTCCCCGCGCCGTTGCTGCCGATCAGCGTGACCAGCGCGCCCTCGGGCACGTCCAGCGACACCTCGCGCAGCACCTCGGTTTTGCCATAGCCGGCCACGAGGTTTTCGATCCTGAGCATTGCAACGCCCCTGTCAGATTGGGTGAAAAACCGGCGCGCTCAGGCCGCCGCGGCGTGATCGCCGCCGAGATACGCGGCGATGACCTTGGGCTCGGCCTGCACATCCGCCGGCCGGCCCTCGGCGATCTTCTGGCCAAAATCCAGCACGGTCACGGTGTCCGACAAGGTCATGACCACGTCCATGTGATGCTCGATCAAAATCAGCGTGATGCCGTGTTCACGGATTTTCCGGATGATCTCGATCAGGACCTTGATGTCGGGCGCGGTCAGACCGGCGGCGGGCTCATCCAGCAGCAGCAATTTCGGATCGAGCGCCAGCGCGCGCGCGATTTCCAGCAAACGCTGCTTGCCGTACGGCAGATTGCGCGCCTCCTCATCGGCGAGGTCTTCCAGTCCCACGAACCGCAACAGACTGGCGCCCCGCAACCGCGCCGCCGCTTCCTCCCGCCGCGCCCGCGCCGTTCCCAACGCCACGTCGGCGACGCCACTTCGAAAAGTGTGATTGAGCCCAACCATGATGTTTTCAAGCAGCGTCAATTCGCCGAACAACTGCACGTTCTGAAACGTGCGGGCGATGCCGGTGCCGGCGATCTCGGGCGAGGTGTGGCCCTGGATCTCCCGCCCCTCGAAGCGGACACGGCCGCCGGTCGGGAC
>JAYVXQ010000556.1:0-2920 GCA_043785025.1 Acetobacteraceae bacterium | reverse complement strand
TCACCGGACAGCCTGAGCACGTCATCAACTTCTTCTTCTACATCGCCGAGGAAGTCCGCGAACTGATGGCGCTGCTTGGCGTCCGCACGTTCCAGGAGATGATCGGTCATGTCGAGCGTCTGAACACCGTCCGCTCGGTCGAGCATTGGAAGGCCAAGGGCGTCGACCTCAGCCGCATCCTGTATCAGCCGGTGCCAAAACCGGGGGTCGCGATCTACAACTGCGAAACTCAGGACCATCAGTTGGATAAAGCGCTGGATCAGGCGTTGATCAGTGCCGCCATGCCCGCGCTGGAGCATGGCGAGCCGGTGCAAATCGACAAACCCATTCGCAACGTCAACCGCACGGTCGGGGCGATGCTGTCGGGGGAGGTCGCACGCAAATACGGCCATGCCGGCCTGCCAGAGGACACGATCGCCATCAACGCGACCGGCAACGCGGGTCAGAGCTTCGGTGCGTTCCTGTCGCGCGGCATTTCGTTGACCCTGACCGGCGACGCCAACGACTATGTCGGCAAGGGCCTGTCGGGCGGCCGCGTTGTCGTCCGCCAGCCGCCGCAAACCAAACGCGATCCCGCTGACAACATCATCGTCGGCAACACGGTGCTGTATGGCGCGGTCGCCGGGGAGGCGTATTTCCAGGGCGTCGCGGGCGAACGGTTCGCGGTGCGCAACTCCGGCGCCGTCGCGGTGGCGGAAGGCTGCGGCGATCATGGCTGCGAATATATGACCGGCGGTGTGGTGCTGGTGCTTGGCCAGACCGGACGCAATTTCGCGGCGGGCATGTCGGGCGGGATCGCCTATGTTTACGATCCCAACAGGCAGTTCAAGATTTTGTGCAATCCGGCGGGGGTGGAGCTGGAACCGATCGCACCCGCCGAACTGGGACTCGCCGACGCTTTGGGACGGCCGCGGCAACGCTCGATCAGTGTCGAGGATAACGGCATGGGCGATCCGTTGCTGTTCGACGCCGAGCGGCTGCGCATCCTGATCGAGCGTCACTTGCTGTTCACCAACAGCGCCCGCGCCCGTGCGGTGTTGGACAACTGGGATCAGGAACTGGCGCATTTCGTCAAGGTCATGCCGCGCGATTACCGCCGCGCGCTGCTGGACATGAAAGCGGAGCAGAGCGCCGCGAAAACCGCCGCCGAATGACGCGCATGCGCTGAGCGGGGTGCGCGACGGCGGGGCGCGCGACGGCGGGGCCCCCGCCCCTTCCCTCGCGTCAGCCGGGACCGTAAAACCCCCCGGACCTGTCGCGATGGGACGCGCGTCCTCTCCCTGAAGCACGACGACGACACACGCCTTGGAGCTTATCATGGGGAAGATCACCGGATTTCTTGAAATCGATCGTCACGACCGCGCCTATGTAAAAACCGCCGAGCGGGTGACGAATTTCAAGGAATTCACCAAACCGCTGTCCGACGCCGCGCTGAACGATCAGGCCGCGCGCTGCATGGATTGCGGCATTCCGTTCTGTCATACCGGTTGCCCGGTGAACAATATGATACCAGACTGGAATAATCTCGTGTATCGGGATCAGTTTCAGGACGCGTTGGTCGTGCTGCACTCCACCAATAATTTCCCGGAGTTCACCGGCCGGATTTGCCCAGCACCGTGTGAGGCGTCGTGCACGCTGAATATCGATGACAGTCCGGTGACGATCAAAACGATTGAATGCGCGATCGTCGACCGCGGATGGGAGGAAGGCTGGATTCTGCCCGAGCCCCCCACGCGCGCGACCGGCAAGACGGTTGCCGTCGTGGGATCCGGACCCGCGGGCATGGCGGCGGCGCAACAACTGGCGCGCGCGGGCCACGCGGTCACTTTGTTCGAGAAGAACGATCGCTTCGGCGGCCTGCTGCGCTATGGCATTCCCGATTTCAAAATGGAAAAGCATCTGATCGATCGCCGGATCGAGCAGATGACGGCCGAGGGTGTCACGTTCAAACCCAACGCCGACATTGGTGTCACGATCTCGATCGATCAGTTGCTGGCCGGGTTCGACGCCGTCGCGTTGACCGGCGGGGCGGAATGGCCGCGCGATCTGCCGGTCGCCAACCGGGCGCTGGATGGCATTCATTACGCGATGGATTTTCTGACACAGCAGAACAAGCGCGACGCGGGCGACGATGAGACGCGCGCGGCGGGCGGCAAGACCATCTCCGCCAAGGGCAAGCACGTCATCGTGATCGGCGGCGGCGACACGGGATCGGATTGCATTGGCACCTCGGCGCGTCAGGGCGCGGCGTCGATCACCCAGATCGAGATCATGCCGAAGCCGCCGGTGAAGGAAGACAAGGCGATGGTGTGGCCGGACTGGCCGATCAAGCTGCGCTCCTCGCACGCGCATGACGAGGGTGTGGACCGCGACTGGTCCGTGCTGACGCGTGACGCGGTCGGCGAGAACGGGCGGATCGTGGCACTCGATTGCGCCCATGTGGAGTGGGCCAAGGGTGAAGACGGGCGCATGCAAATGGTCGAGGCGCCGGGCAGCGGGTTCCAATTGAAGGCCGATTTGGTGCTGCTGGCGATGGGCTTTCTCGGGCCGCGTAAGAACGCGCTGCTGGAGCAGGCGGGGGTGGCACTCGATCCGCGCGGCAATGTCGCGGCCAATACTGACGATTATAAGACCAGCCGCGACGGGGTGTTCGCCGCCGGCGACATGCGCCGCGGGCAGTCATTGGTCGTCTGGGCTATCCGGGAGGGCCGCCAATGCGCCCGCGCCGTCGATCAGTTCCTGATGGGAACGACGTCACTGCCACGATGAGGCCGCCGTTTTGGGCCTGGATCGTTCTGATCGCGCTCGCCGTCGCGCCGCATGCCGTGGCGGCGCAAACCCCGCCCTATGTGGCGGTGCTGATCGCGGGTGAGCGCGATGTGCCGGTATTCGATCGGGCGACCGCGGCGATGCAGGCGCG
>JAYVXQ010000555.1:0-9528 GCA_043785025.1 Acetobacteraceae bacterium | reverse complement strand
TGGGTTTCGGAGAAATCCGGGTATACGCGCCCAGGGTTGGTGTGGCGGCGGGCGCAAAACCAAAAGGATACCCGGATTTCGGAGAGATCCGGGTATTGTATGCGTGACAGGCGAAAATCGATGGGCGTCACGAGTGTCTCTGATCAGAGCCGCAGGGGGCGGGTCCGGGACCAAATCCTGGCCCGTCACGAACGCCTCGATCTGACGGTTCGCAAGGCCTGTTTCTTCGAATCCCTCGCTGGATATCAGCGGTATTTGACCGCCACGGCCGCCGCGCGGATCGACCTCGAAACCGCTCTGGAACGATCCGGTGTCAAGGATATCTTGCCTGGCTGGCCCAGGTATTCGTTAACGTCGGCGCTCATCGCGGATCTCGACGATTTTAACCTTCCCTCCGCCGCGGGGTCCGCGCCAGTGCCGATGGATCACGCGACGGTCTGGGGGGTGGTTTATGTCCTCGCGGGCGCCTCGCTTGGCGCGATCGTGCTGTCGCGCCGCGCGGAGGAACTCGGCCTGTCCGCCGGTTTCGGCGCGCGCCATCTGTTTCAACAGGCCGCGACAGCCAAGACCTGGGGACCGTTCCTGACCATGTTCAACGCACTGGCCCTGACATCGAAGCAGGAGGACGCCTGCGTCGCGGGCGCCCATCACGCGTTCGCGGTTTTCGAAACCGCTTTGGGAATTGACCGCGGTGAATGATGTGAACCCCGACGGGCTCGACATCACGCCATGCGATCGCGAACCGATCCATATCCCCGGCGCCATCCAGTCTTTTGGGTTTCTTATCGCCCTGACCGTCGATTGGCTGGTGGCCCATGCCTCGACCAACGCGGGTGCCCAACTTGGGCTGCCCGAGGATCGCGTTCTCGGCCAATCTATGGGCGACCTGTTTCAGTCCGAGGCCTGCCACAAGATCCGCAACATGGCGACGATGTTGCGCGGTGCCGACAGCGTCGAACGCGGCTTCGCGATCGCATTGCGCGAGGGCATCGGCGCCTTCGATGTCGTCGTGCATTTTTCTGGAACGATGCTGGTCGTGGAGGCGGAACCCGCGACCGTCGCGCTCTCCGAGGTCACGGCCCTGGTGCGCAACACCATGTCTCGGCTGGCCGCGATCGGTCCGATCGACGCGTTCATGCTGGAAGCCGCGCGCCATGTCCGCGCTATCTCCGGTTTCGATCGCGTCATGGTCTACCGCTTCGATCAATACGACCACGGCGAGGTGGTCGCCGAATCTGTACGCTCCGGCGTTGAGAGTTTCATGGGCCTGTATTACCCGGCCTCCGACATCCCGGCACAGGCTCGCGCGTTATACAAGCGCAACATCTTCCGGATCATCGCCGATGTCCGCGCCCCGATTGTTCCGATCGCGCGGCATCCGGATACCGCCGCCGCGCCGCTCGATTTATCGATGTCGATGCTCCGCTCGGTCTCACCCGTGCACCTCGAATATCTCGAAAACATGGGTGTCGGCGCGTCGTTATCCATCTCCATCATTATCGATGGCCGTCTGTGGGGGCTGTTCGCCTGCCACCATCTGACGCCACGGCTGCCCGGCTTCGTCGAACGCACGACGCTGGAGCTGGTGGGCACCATGTTTTCGCTGATGCTCGCGACCCGCGAACGGTCCGAGGTGCTTACCTATGAAACCAAAGCCCGCGGCGTGACCGACCGGCTGCTGTCGGTGCTGGCGCGCGATCCCGCCCGTCTGCGCGACGCCGCCTGGATTGGGGAGGTCATGTCGGACGCCATTCCCGCCGACGGCGTTGGCGTGCGGATCGACGGTCAAATCGTGTTGTCGGGCCTGACGCCGGACCCGTCCGAATTTCAGGACCTGCTGACCGAACTCAACTGGGCCTCCACGACCGAGGTTTTCGCGACCGACCATATCGCCGCCATGACGCCCGCCGCGGTGTCGTATGCGGAGCGTGCGTCGGGCCTGCTCGCGATCCCGCTGTCCCGCTCCCCGCGCGATTTCGTCGTGCTGTTTCGCGCCCAACGGCTGCGAACGGTGCGGTGGGCGGGCCAACCGTCGAAACCGGTCGAAACGGACTCTTCTGGCACACGATTGCGACCGCGCGCGAGCTTCGCGGCATGGTCCGAACAGGTGAAAGACCGTGCGACGCCGTTCACAGCCGCGGAAATACGCGTCGCCACGGCGGTCCGGGGCACGCTGTTGGACATCGTGCTGGAAATGTACGGCGTGGCCGAGGATGAGCGTAAAAGCATGGAGGATCGGCAGAACCTGCTGATCTCCGAATTGAACCACCGGGTCCGGAACATTCTGGCGCTGATCCGCGGGATCATGTCTCAAACGAAGCGATTTGACAACGGCCAGGACATGATGAGCAGTCTGGACGCCCGCATCCAATCGCTGGCTCGCGCGCATGATCAGCTCACGTCCGACAAGCTTGGCACCGCGCGGCTGCGGGCACTGATCGACACTGAGATCCTCGCCTTCGCCGCGGATAAGCGGGACCGCGTCCGCGTCACGGGTCCCGACATCCGGTTGCTGCCCACGGCGAGCACGATCGCGGTGCTGATCGTACATGAGTTGGTAACGAATTCGACCAAGTACGGCGCGCTGTCGGCCGAGGGCGCGATCGCGATCGACTGGACCATCGAGGGCAATGGCGGCCTATCGCTGACATGGCGGGAAATCGACGGCCCATCCGTGACGCCGCCGCGCCGCCGCGGCTTTGGTTCGTCCATCATCGAACGCTCGCTGCCGCACGAACTGGGTGGCACCGCCGAGTTGCGCTTCCGTGTCACCGGGGTGGAGGCGGATTTCACCATCCCAGCCGAGTACATCGGTTACGATATCGATCCCGCGAGCTTTGAGGATCCGGCGGATCCCGCGCTGCCCATCCCGTTACGCCCGCTGGCCGGCAAATCCGTGCTGCTGGTCGAGGACAGCCTGATCATCGCGATGGACTGCGAAACCTCGATCCAGGAGTTGGGCGCGCGCGATGTTTTCCTCGCCGCCACCGTCGCCGACGCGCTGGCCGTTCTCGCGACGAGGGATTTCGATTTCGCCGTGCTGGACGTCAATCTGGGCCGGGAAAACAGTATGCCGATCGGGGAGGTGCTGGCCGACCGCGCCATCCCCTTCATTTTCGCGACGGGTTATGGGGAGACGACGATCATCCCGCCGCGTTTGCGTGACCGCGGGATCATCGTGAAACCCTATACGCGGGCGGATTTGGCGCGCGAGGTGACTCGCGCGCACGGGTGATCAGGTTACCTGTCGCGCGCGCCCAATGTCCGGGCGCGAATGACCTCATCGTCCGGCGCGGCGGCGCCGAAATCCGTGAACGCCCGTTTCACCGCGTCGAACGTGTTGCCGAACACCTGTTTGCGGTTGTCACGCGCCCATGCGTTGGAGGCCGCGATCGGTTCCAGCGAGCCCTGGAACGCGGGCATCACATAACGGGCGAACAGTTCGAAGCTTTTCAACGTCTGCTCGCGGTTGGCCCATTCATGGGCGCGGAACAATATGCCGCCGAAGCCGCCGTCGCTGTAGCCTTGCAGCCGCTGGATGCCCTTGATCACCGTTTCGGGCGAGCCGACCAAGGTCGTGCCCATGGCGACGCCGTCGCGCAGCGGATCGTCGGCGCGGCCGGGCGGGCGGCCCAACGTATCCTCGAAATAGGACTGGGTTTCGTGCCGCTCGCCTTTGCTGACCTGGCGCAAGGCTTCCTCGTCATCGTCGGCGACATGGGCGTTGACCACGACGCGCCATTTCTTGCGGTCCATGACTTTGCCGTGCTTCGCCGCCGTGTCCTCGGCGATTTTCCACTGGCTGCCCAAGGCTTCGGGCCCGCCGGGCAGGCCCGCGCCGATCGACAATACGCCCGTGCCATGGCGGCCCGCCGCGATCATGCCAAAGGGCGTGATGGTGGAGGCGACGGCGATGTCGAAGCACGGATCGCTCCAGGGCGCCATGTGCAGGCGGGCGTCGCGCATTTCGAACCAGTCGGTTTTCATCGTCACCGGCTCTTCCATCCGCAGCAGCGCCATGATGGCGTCCATCGCCTCCAGCATGCGCGGCCGCTGCGTCGCCGGCTCAATCCCTAACATATAGGCGTCGGAGGTGAGCGCGCCGGGACCGCAGCCCAACATCGCGCGGCCACGGGTCATGTGATCCAGTTGCACCCAGCGCTGAGCCACCATGAAGGGGTGGTGATAGGGCAAGGAGGTGACGCCGGAGCCCAATTTGATGTGCTTGGTTTTCTCCGCCGCCGCCGCGATGATCAATTCGGGCAGCGCGATCAGTTCCCAGCCGGCGGAGTGATGCTCGCCGATCCAGGCCTCGTCGTAGCCGAGGTAATCCAGCCATTGCAGCAGCTCGACATCGCGGTCGATCGCCAAAGTCGGGTTTTCGCCCAATCGGTGGAAGGGGGCGAGGAAGACGCCGAATTTCAAGCCGCGATGGGCCATGTGTGATGCTCCTGGAACTGAGGGGCATTCTGGCGGCTCAAGGGGCGGCCGCCAAGGGTACCCTTTTCGTTCCTTGGGGGTTTGTTAGGTTTTTTGGCGGGTGTTTCTTGATTTTGTCGTGGGTCTCGCGCGGGATTTTGGATTTTACCATGGCGAACACGGCAGCATGGGTAAGATGATGGCGCGGCGCCGGGGTAAGGCTGAATGAAAGCAAAATTGAGGTCGTAATGATCCAATGGCGGTCGTTTCGGATTACGCCGATTTTAACGATTCACGCCTGCGCGCTCCAGGCGGCGAAGCGGTTGGCGCTGGCCTCGGCTTCCGATCGGACGGCGTCGGGATCGTCGATATACCGCGCGGCGAAGCCGTCGATGCCCCAACGCTCGAATTGCATGACATGCGACAACTCGCGCGCCCAGAGCGGCATGTCAAAGCGCGCGGCCTCGGCGTCGCGAAGAACAATGATATCGGCCAGGGTCATGGCGTCGCCGCGACCGTAAACGAGGGCCGCCTCAGGGAGAGTTATCCGGGTTGGACGGGCGGCGGAGACGCGGACTTTGCGCAGCACGCCGTCGGGGAAGAACCCGCGCAGCGAACGTTGGGTCGCGGCGGGGATGGGGCGGACTCCGGCGGCGATGGCGTGCTCGCGCGCCGCCTGGATGCGTGAGGCCAGCATGCGTGAGGCCAGCATGTGTGAGGCGGCCATGTGTGAGGCGGCCATGTGTGAGGCGGGGGCGTCGCGCGCGTGCTCGCGATCTTGGCGGGAAACCACGCCGGTTTTGTCACCGCGCGCGTTTGGCCAACCGGTGGCCAAAGCGGCCAAAGCGGCGATCGGCGAGAGCAGCGGAGCCAGGAAGGCGGATTGACGCACCGGAACAGCCTTGAATGTCACACTCCGCTTACACCACCCTTTCGCGACGATTTAACGTCTGGAATGTGGCACGGAGGCCATGATCCTGTTACCCTCTCCGGATGGTGATCAAGCGTCTGAGCGGCCGATGTTCGACATAAAACATCACGAGCGGATCGGCTCGACCAACGACGAGGCGCGGCGGCTGGCGGCCGAGGGCGCGCCGCATGGCACCGTCATTCACGCCGACGAACAAGCCACCGGGCGGGGCCGATTCGGGCGGACGTGGTACAGCCCGCCGGGCAATTTGTATTTATCGGTGCTGCTGCGGCCCGATTTACCGCCCGAGCGCGGGCCGGAGCTGAGCTTCCTCGCCGCGCTGACGGTCGCCGACGCGGTGGACGCGCTGCTGCCGAAGCACACGCGCGCGACGCTGAAATGGCCCAATGACGTGCTGGTCAATGAGGGCAAAATCGCCGGCATTCTGATCGAGCAGGTCGAGGGTGCCTGGATCATCGGCATCGGGCTGAACATTCTGGAGGAGCCGCGAAACGCGCCGTATAAAACCGCGACTCTGGTGGGCGCCGGAGGGCTGGCGACGGTCGATGGCGCACGGGATATTTTGCTGGAACGGCTGGGGGTTTGGCTGGCCTTTTGGACGTATCAGGGGTTCGAGCCGATCCGCGAGGCGTGGCTGGCGCGGGCGCATCCGATTGGCTCGCCGCTGCGCGCCAGTCTGGGGGGGCGGACGGAGGAAGGGCTGTTTGGCGGGCTGGATGTCGATGGGGCAATGCTGCTGGATACGCCGGACGGGCGCAAGCGGGTCGTCGCGGGGGATATTCAGGGAGTGACGTGATCGGGGCGTTGCCCCGCGCCGCACCAGAAGGCTCTGCCTTCTGGACATCCGCCAAGGGCGATAGCCCTTGGATCCCTCGGGTTTGGGTCAGGGGATGAGGGGGCCTTCCACGTCGTTGCAACGTCCGTGTCGGCCCCCTCATCCCCTGACCCAAATTAAATGGGTCCAGGGACTCGTCCCTGGTGGAGGTCCAGGAGGCAACGCCTCCTGGTTGGGGTTTGGGGCAAAGCCCCAACGCTCACCCCCCGGATGTCTTACCGATAAACGCCCGCCACTCCGACAGCGTCTGTTCAAACACAACGAGCGGAACTGTTTCTTTGGCGTTCTGTTTCACATGCAGATGTTCGACGCTGACCTGATGACGATCGAATGTCGCGACATACGCATTACCGGTATTCACCACCGGCGCGGTCGCGGTTTTCGCCTCACGCGCGCAATCCATCAACAGATCGATATAATCATCCGACGTCACTTCCTCAGTCAGAAATCGCGCCAAACCCGGAAGATGTTTTTTGATGGCATGCGCCGCCGGACGGCCATGGGCATCGGTGGCATAGCGGAACACAGGATCGCTCATCGTTCACCTCGGATGTCAGGGTAGCCGGTGCGGATGCGTTCGCCGCCACGCCCGCCGGAGAAACCCGTGATGGGAAACGGCTTGCCATTGTCGTCAGTGCAAGACGGGCCGGAGAGCCCGGAGAATTTGGCGCCACCGCGGCGGCCATGAGTATACGCGTATTGGATGGCGGCGATCACATCCTCGGCCGAACATTTATCGGGATAAAAGGTGGATATACCTTTCGTTTCCGTCTGCCCATCCTGGGTTATCTGGAACCGCGTCAGGTTATACAGGCCGGGATAGGCCCGGATCGGCCTTGGTTCCCCAGTGCCGCTCACCGAGGCGGGATTCAAGCCATTGGGCCTGGAATGAAAGCCGACGGCGAGGCCGCGGCGATTGATTTCGCCGCAGAAAATATGCCGCAATTCCACTTGCGGGGTGCCGTCGGACAGGCCGTCGCGGCAGGCGCCCGCCTCGCCAGACCTGGGCGTAACGGGGTCAGCCGCGTCCACCCCGTGGCGATGGTGGCGCGCCGACGCCGGGGGGATCGCGATGATGGCCATGATCGCCAAGACGGGGGCCATCAGAGGGACCAAGAGCGGCCATCGATTCATGCGTGTTTATCTCCGGAATGAATGCGCGGGCGCATGGGAACTAATGCGCGGGCGCATGGGAACTAACGCGCGGGCGCATGGGAATGAATGCGCGTGCGCATGGGAAAATGCGTGACCTCGCCGCTGAAGGGCGCGAAGTGCTCGAAATCGGCCCGCATCTCGTGGCGTACCGGGCTGTTCAGCGCGAGCGTCAGCGCCGCGGGATCGTCGAACACCACTTTATTGCGCTGCATCGCGCTCACACGGCGCCAGGGCAGCGCGCCACACCAGTCGATGCGCGAGCAGACCTCCACCCGGCGCACGGCCGGAAATCTGGTCATGATGGGGGCGTGATGATCGATGTAGTGCGACAGCCACAACGGCACATCCGCGGCGGTGCCGTGATAGGCGACAAGATAGGTGCAGGCGACGGTCAGACCCGGCACCGGATCGGGCACCGCGAAGCCACGCGCCAGCATCGCCTGTTGCGTGAAATCGGGGCCTAACCGGTCAGGCAGCGGCATCAGCGCGCCGTCAGGGGAAAGGGCGGCTTCCAAGGACGATATGCCATCGAAATAGAGTTGCAGCACGAGTCTGGGCGGCGCGCCATCCTTCAAATAGGGATCATGGGTGGCGGCGGGCGTGAACAGATGCGCCTCGGTCACGCCGGGGACGGCGGCGGTCAGCGCGGCCAGATCATCCAACCCGGCGGTGGACAGCACGGGCGATGGCGACGTCGCCTCGGCGAACCAGCAGAGTGTCATCAAGTATGGCCGGCGCTGTCGGACCAACGGCGCATCAGCGTGTTGGAGGGCAAAGCGGGGTCGAGCAATTTGCGTGCCGTCTCGATCCCCGCCATCGGCAACAGTTTGGGATCGAGCAGGCCGATCTGCACCAGGACCGAGGCCTGATCCCAATAAATATGCTCGTTGTAAAGCTTGTCGCCGCGGAAATGCACGACCGCGATCAGGGGAATTTCGACGACACGGCCGGTGGGCGCGACGCCCGGCAGCATCCAGTCGATTTCGATGTCATGAGTGAAACAGAACACCATTTCGTCAACGATCCGATCGACGCCGATGGTGCGGCTGACCGGCACCAGCCGCGTGTCGGCCGGCGTTTTCGGAATGAAATGATGTTTGTAGAAGCGCAACAGAGCGTCGTGCCCCACGCCGCCGGTCATGGTCGGGATGTGATTGACATAGGGGGCGGAGACCATGGTGCGCATGGTCGCCTCAGCGTCGCGGGCGCCAAACTCCAAATAAGTGTGCTGTTCCCACAACGCCGAGAGATCGTAATGCGGGCCCATGGCCTTACGAAACACGGCGAGCGAGCGGGAATGCGCCATCAGGGACGCGGGCTTGTCGAAGGCGTGGCCGCCGGCGCGATTAAAGCCGTGATCGGCGCCGGGGTAGACGAAAATCTCGCGGTCTGGGCCTGTCACCGCCGCGGCGATGGCCTCGCGGGCGGCGGCGGGGACGAATTTGTCCAGCTCGCCAAAATGTAGGGTCACCGGACACGTGATGCGAGAGGCGAGATCCAGCGACTGCTCGATCCCGACGCCGTAATACCCGACCGCGGCATCCACACCGCAATGCGCCGCCGCCAGCCAGGCGAGTTTACCGCCAAGGCAGAACCCCATCGCACCAACCTTGCCGGTACATTCGGGACGGGCGCGCAACGTCGCGACGGTCGCCGTCATATCGGGGATCGCCGCGTCGGCGTCGAACCGGCCATAGAACGAAAACGCTTTCTCCAGATCGGCGCCGTCATAACCAAGCTCGACCCGCGGCGCCATCGCGTGAAACAGATCGGGAGCCAGCACGACATAGCCTTCCTCAGCCCAGAGATCCGCGACGTCGCGCATATGCGCGTTCACCCCGAAAATCTCCTGTAACAACACGATGCCGGGACCGCTCCCGGATGGGGGGACCGCCAAATAGCCGGTCATGCCGCCGCCGATGTCGATCCAGGTGCCCGCCATGGTCTCCCCTCCCCGCTGCCGAAAAACCGGTTGGCCTCAGAACCCGAACATATGATCGAGCGAGAAGCCGCCAGCGTTGTCCATCAGGCCATGATAGCCGAACAGGCGGCAGGTGGTATCCCGCGCGAGGACGTAGCCGTTCGGGCCGGCTTTGGTCAGCGCCGCCGCGCCGAAAATCTTGTCTGGCCAGACCATGGCCGAGCCCGAACAGGCGATGCGGATCGTCTCGGCCGCGATCGTTTCGCC
>JAYVXQ010000554.1:0-2927 GCA_043785025.1 Acetobacteraceae bacterium | reverse complement strand
CGAGGCCGCCGCCGTCAATCGGCAGCGCGTGGCCGGTGATGCCGCGTGATTCCGGGCGCAGCAGCCACATGACAGCGTCAGCGATCTCGGCCGGGGAGGCGATGTGTCCGGTTGGCACGCCGCGCGCGGCTTGTTCGGGGGTGACGCCAAGCTCGGCGAAGCGGTGGGCCGCCATGGCGGTGTCAACCCAGCCGGGACAGAGCGCGTTCACGGTGATGCCGCGGGCGGCGACGGCCAGAGCGAGGGAGCGGGTGAAGCCGACGACGCCATGTTTGGCGGCGCAATAGGCGCTTTGGTCGGGCACGCCGCGCAAACCCAGTACTGAGGCGATGTTGACGATGCGGCCGGTGCCGTCGGGCAATAGGGTGAGGGCGGCTTTGCAGCAATGATAGGTGCCGTGGAGGTTGGATCCGATGATGGCATGCCAGGCCTCGTCCGAAGCGGTATCGAGACGATTGGCGCCGGCGGTGCCCGCGGCGCAGATCAGCGCGTCGACGCGGTCGAGGCCGGCAAAAAGCTGACGCACGGCGGCGGGATCGGCGACGTCGCAGCGGCGGAATTCGAAAGGGAAGGGGGCGGCGGCGGACGGGATCGCAATGTGGTTGGGTGTCGATTGGGTGGCTTGTTCGGAAACAGGCGCCGTTCGCGCGGATTGTTCGGAAAGGGGCGCGGCTCGCGCGGCTTGTTCGGAAACAGGCGCGGCTCGCGCGGCTTGTTCGGAAACAGGCGCGGTTCGCGCGGCCTGTTCGGAAACAGGCGCGGCTCGCGCGGCTTGTTCGGAAACAGGCGCGGCTCGCGCCGCGACGATCACGCGATAGCCCGCGGCACTCAACCGCTCGGCCACCGCGCGGCCAATGCCACGCGTGCCCCCGGTCACGACCGCGGTTTTCATTGCGCGGTGCCGCCGCCATCGACCGGAAGGACGACCCCGGTGATGAACGAGGCGGCGTCGGAGGCGAGAAACGCCACCGCCATCGCGATTTCCCGGGGGGCGGCGAACCGGCCCAACGGCGTGCCCGCCATGTAAGCGTCGCGGGAGGAGACGGGAAACCGGTCCGGATAGGTCGCCGAGAGATCGCCGATGACCGTGGCCAGCATGGCGGTATCGGTACTGCCGGGCGCGATGCAGTTCACCCGAATACCATGGCGTGCCCAATCCAAGGCGGCGCTGCGCGACAATTGCGCGATCGCCGCCTTGCTGGCGCCATAGGCGGCGCTCACCTGCTTGCCGATCAGCGCCTGGTCGGAGGCGATGTTGACGATCGCGCCGCGCCCCTTTTCCACCATCCCCGGCAGCACCGCGCGCATCAGCGCATAGCCCGCGAGGAAGTTGATCCGGAACACACGCTCCACCTCCGCGAGGCTGGTTTCCAGAACGGAGCCCAGAACGGTGACGCCGGCGTTATTGACCAGGATGTCGATGGGACCGCGGGTGGCGATCAAGGCGGCGAGCCGATCCTCCAGCGTCGCGGTGTCGGCGAGGTCGAAATCCGGCAGGTCGAGGCCGATGACCTCCACGCCGTCTTCGGTCAGAACCTGAGCGATGGCGCCGCCGATACCGCCGCGATGTCCGGTGACGATGGCGCGGCGGCCCGTGAGGCCGAAGCGGAAGGGGGATGACATGCGGTGGATCCTCCTGATTTCCCTCGGGCTTTCCCACGGGGTGTCCCATGGGGTTTCCCGCGGGGTTTCCCATGGGCGGGCGGATTGGTGAGGCAGGCGTGGTTCGGGTCAAGGTGGAAATCGGCGTTTGCGGGTGGAGCCCAGGATCAGGGGAGAAGGGAGATACGGTCGTACAGGAGGGTGAAGAGCGCGTCGGCGTCGACGGTTTCCATCACCAGCGCGTTGGGCGGATCGCCGGTGCGGTTCCAGCGGTCGATCACCGTGCGTCCCCGGCCGATCCCGGGTCCGAGGTCGACGCGGACCGAGCAGGGTTTCGTCGTGAACAGATCGGGCCGCGCCAGCCAGGCCACCGCGCAGGGATCATGCAGCGGCGGACCGCTGAGGCGGCGGGACGCGGGGACACTGCTTTGAATGTCGTACGCCGCCGTCAAACAGCGTCCGCCATCCCGCCAGACGGCGAGGCGGGCGGGCGTGGCCTGTGCCTGCGCCGTGAGTTCCAGCGTGGCGAACACCACGGGACGGCCGCATGCCAGCAAGACCGCCAGAGCCTCGGGGTCGTTCAGCGCGTTGAACTCGGCGGCGGGCGTGGCGTTGCCCTCAGCCCAAGCGCCGGACATCAGCACGATCTGTTCGACCTTGGCCGCGAGGGCGGGTTCGGTCATCAGCGCGAGCGCCAGATTGGTGACCGGGGCGATGCCGATGAGCGTGACCGGAACCGGTGAGTCGCGCACGATACGGCGGATGGCGTCGGACGCGATCCCGGGCTGTGGCGCGCCTCCCGCGGGCAGCATCACGCCGCCAAGACCGTCCGCGCCGTGCACCCGTGGTTCATTGATGAACGAGCCCAGAAGCGGGCGGTCCGCGCCGCGAAACACCGGCACGCCGGAGCCCGCGAGGCGGGTCAGGGCCAGCGTGTTCGCCAGCGTCCGGTCCAGCCCCACATTGCCGCCCGCGACCGTGATGGCGCGCACGTCCAGTTCGGGCGACGACAACGCAAGGAAAATGGCGATCGCGTCGTCCGTGCCGGGATCGCAATCAAGAATGATTGGAATGGCCATCGTTGCCTCTCTGTCACACGCGCGGCGGAAGGCCGCGTTCCCCAAACCCGTCGGCGGGTAGTGTCTCAGTTTGAAGTCCGGCTCCGGCCCGCTCCCCCGCCCGGCCACCCACGATTATAATGACATGGGTGGCCGGACGGGGGAGCGGGCCGGAGCCGGGCTTCAAACTGAGACACTACCCGCCGACGGGTTTGGGGAACGCGGCCTTCCGCCGCGCGTGTGACAGAGAGGCAACGATGGCCATTC
>JAYVXQ010000553.1:0-9555 GCA_043785025.1 Acetobacteraceae bacterium | reverse complement strand
GGATTTACGCGTATCGGCGGGCGGTGCTCGATCGATTCGTGGCGCTGCCACCAGGCCTGTTGGAGCAGCGCGAGCAACTGGAACAATTACGGGCTTTGGAGGACGGGATGCGAATCGCCTGCGTCAGGATGGAACACGGGCCTTTCGGGGTCGATACAGCCGAGGACCTGGAACGCGCGCGCGACATTTTGGCCGCCGCATGACCGGAGCGATCGCGTTCCAGGGCGTGCCTGGCGCTTATTCCGACCTCGCCTGCCGCGCCGCCTATCCCGGCATGGCGACGGTGCCGTGCGAGACGTTTGAGGCGGCGATCGCGGCGGTGAAGGACGGTCACGCCTCCCTGGCGATGCTGCCCTGTGAAAACAGCCTGGCTGGGCGGGTGCCCGACATTCATCATTTGTTGCCCGAATCCGGCCTTTTCGTGATCGGCGAACATTTCGAGCGGGTCGAGCATTGTCTTCTGGGCGTCCCCGGGGCGCGGCTGGACACGTTGAAGCGGGCCCATTCGCATCCCGTCGCCCTGGGCCAGGTGCGGCGGATCCTGCGGGAGATGGGGCTGACGCCGGTGGTGGAGGCCGATACCGCGGGCGCGGCCGAGCTCATCGCGCGGATGAACAGCGTCGAGGACGCGGCCATCGCGTCATCGTTGGCGGCGGAAATCTATGGGCTGCGGATCCTGAAGGAGAACGTGGAGGACGCGGCACACAACACGACGCGGTTTTACGTGATGGCGCCGCGGCCGAACGCGCCGGCGATGGACACGCCGGGATTGATGACCACGTTTGTGTTCCGGGTGCGCAACGTGCCGGCGGCGTTGTTCAAGGCATTGGGCGGCTTCGCGACCAATGGCGTGAACATGACCAAGCTCGAGAGCTATATGATGGACGGGGAATTCGCGGCGACGCAGTTCCTGTGCGACGTCGATGGCCATCCGGATCAGCCGGGGTTGTGCCGCGCACTGGAGGAACTGGCGTTCTTCTCGTCGGAAGTGCGCGTGCTCGGGGTCTATCCGGCGGCGCCGTTCCGCGAGACGCATTAACCGGGGAGGCGCGGCCGCCCCCCCGGATCGGCGTTATTCGGCGGCGTGCATCAGTTCCAGCGCGCCCTCGTAGATCTCCATGTTCTTGCCGAAGGAAATCGCCGCCGCCTGCGCGCCGGAAACGAGGTGCATCCAGCGATACGGTTCTCGCGTGGCGTAAAACTCCTCGACGATCGCCTGGTGATGCTTGAACGCGTGCATCTCCGTGAAACTGTCGTGGCAAACGATTTCACCCAGGCGTTTCATCAGCGCCTCGGCGTCGTAGCCGAGATTGACGTATTGTTGGGCGAAATTGACGGTGATCTTCACCTCGGGCACCGCGATCATGCGGCCGAGGTTGGAGACGGTGGACCAGTCGGTCGGCGGCTGGGTGAAGATGCTTTCGGCGATCGCGTCCAGCAGTTCGGCCTGAGTGCGGTGCGGCAGCGCGGCGACGGCGGCCTGGTCGGGTTGCGCGGTTGGCTCCATGCGGTGCTGGGTTGATTTGACCTCGGGGCCGGTATGCCAGGTCAGCAGGATCATCAGCTTGTTACGGCGGCTGAGCCCATCGAGGCGCAGCAGATAGCGGCGCAGATTGGCGCTGGTGTGCAGATGCACATCCATCGGATTGCCGGTCAGCGAGCGCAGGAACAGGCCCGCGGCGCCGATCGACAGCGCCTCCCCCGCGCCATCCAGCGACAGGCCCTCGACGAGCGCCTCCGACATCAGCACGGGGATTTGATTGTATTCCGAGCAAGCGCCGATCGCTTCGCCCAATCGTCCGATCAGCGCCGCTTCATCATTGGTGGCGCGTTGCGGGATGATGCGGGTCAGCAGGCCGTGTTTCTCGATCAGACCTTCGACGTCCGGCATGACGCGTGGGGCGGGGAAGCGGGCGGTGTAGCGCACCGAGGGCCGCATCAGGGTCGCGAGATGCTCGGTGCCGATGATGTGCTCCATCATCCGCCAGGTGATGGCGGGGAAGATGAAATAATGGTCGTCCAGCGCGTTTTTGGGGATGGCGACGCTGAGCAACAGGTCGAACGCCTCGATCGGCGGGACGTTTTGCCACAGCCATTGGAACAGATGGTCGGCTTTGTTCGACTCGCCGCGGTCGCAGGCCTTGAGAAAGGCCGCCTTGGTCGCCTCGACCTTGCCGTTGCCCTTGGTCATTTCACCGGTGCCCTCATTGGCGAGGTATTCGGCGCGCGTCATGGCCCCGGCCTCGGCGTCCATGGGGGCGAATTCCAGCAGACTGAAGGGGCCGGTCACGGGGTCGTGGATGTGTTTGTTGGCGAGTGCCACGTTTTGCAGGATGGGGAGAAAGCGGTCCTCGCCGTGCAGGCGGTCGGATAATTTCGACACGGCGTAGATGCCGGCCATGGGGTGCAGCGGGCCGCCATGATGGCCGGGCGGAAGGTCGGAGGAGCGGACGACGGCCAAGGCGGCGGCGGTGAGCATGGTTTTGATGGGCACGCCGGATCGCAGTTTTTCCAGGGTGCGATCGATGATCTCGGATCGAGGCGTTTCCTCGACGAACTGGACCAAGGGTTCGATGGAGTCTGGATATTGGACACGTGTCGGCATGTGGCACTCTCCCGCGGCGGTTGAACTCCGAGTTGCGCAAGGTCAGGCTACGCTCGGGTCACGATGCGCCTCGTGAGCGGGCGGAAAGGCAAGCGTCTCCGCCGCCGGATCGGGCTGGCGGTGTGATGGTGCGGAGCGTCGCGCCGTGGGGCTGGGATGTCAATGCGGGCAAGGATCGGGGCGCTGCCCCGAAAAACCCCGCGAGGAGGCCCAGTCTCCCCTTGGGCCTCCTCGACCTCCGCCAGGGACAGGGTCTCTGGACCGCCATTTATCGGGCTCTCGAATGGGTGGGCGCCATCGCGGACGCTGATCGGTCCTCGCAGGCCCCCATCCATTCGAGAACTCCATAGTCCTGGGATCCAAGGGCTACCGCCCTTGGCGGATGTCCGGAAGGCGGAGGCTTTTGGTGGGGCTCGGGGCGGCGCCCCGATCTTCCTCGCCCCGCCTTGCACCACTCAGCCCAACCGCGTTACTTCCGCCCACGGTCAAAAAGGGGAACCGTCCGCGATGCGCGTCAAGGATGTGAAGAAAGTCGTTCTCGCTTACTCCGGGGGCCTCGACACCAGCGTCATCCTCCGCTGGCTGCAATCGACGTATCACTGTGAGGTCGTGACCTTCACCGCCGATCTCGGGCAGGGCGAGGAACTGGAACCAGCGCGCAAGAAGGCCGAAATGGCCGGCGTGAAGGAAATTTTCATCGACGATTTGCGCGAAACCTTCGTTAAGGACTTCGTCTTTCCGATGTTCCGCGCCAACGCGGTGTATGAGGGCCAGTACTTATTGGGCACCTCCATTGCCCGCCCGCTGATCGCGCAGCGTCAGATCGAAATCGCCGAACTGACCGGTGCCGACGCGGTCGCCCATGGCGCCACCGGCAAGGGCAACGATCAGGTTCGGTTCGAACTGTCTTATTACTCGCTCAATCCCAATATCAAGATCATCGCCCCCTGGCGCGAGTGGGAACTCACCAGCCGGACGAAGCTGCTGGAATTCGCCGAGGCGAACCAAATTCCAATCGCGCGCGACAAGCGTGGCGAGGCGCCGTTCAGTGTCGATGCCAATATGTTGCATTCTTCGTCTGAAGGAAAAATCCTGGAGGATCCGGCGGTCGAGGCCGATGAGATCGTCTATCAGCGCACCATTCGGCCCGAGGACGCGCCGGATAAAGCGACGGTGATCTCGATGGATTTCGCGGGCGGCGATCCGGTCGCGATCGACGGCGTTCAACTGTCGCCTGCGTCGTTGCTGACCCGGTTGAATGAATTGGGCAAGGCGAACGGCATCGGCCGCCTCGACCTGGTGGAGAATCGTTTCGTCGGCATGAAATCGCGCGGCGTTTACGAAACACCGGGCGGAACGATCTTGCTGGCGGCGCATCGCGCGATCGAGAGCATCACATTGGATCGGGAGGCGGCGCATCTGAAGGACAGTCTGATGCCGCGCTATGCCGAGATGATCTATAACGGGTTCTGGTTCAGCCCGGAGCGACGGATGTTGCAGGCGCTGATCGATACCAGCCAGCACAGCGTGACCGGCCGGGTGCGCCTCAAATTATACAAGGGCAACGTGTCCTGCATCGGCCGTGAATCGCCGCATAGTCTTTATGACACGCGCGTTGTGACGTTTGAGGACGATCAGGGCGCCTATGACCAGTTCGATGCGCAGGGGTTCATCAAGTTGAACGCGCTGCGGCTGCGCCTGGGGGCGATGGTCGGACGGCGCGGCGGCGCGCTTTGAACACCGCGCGGCCCGCCGCATGAGGCTGACGCGCGCCGCGTTCGCGCTGCTGTTGCTGTGTCTGATCAGCGCTTGCGTGACCGGCCCGATCGATTGCGAACTGCATATCGTCGCGCAAACGCCGATCGAAATGAACAGCCGCCTGATGACGGTTCAGGTCGGTATCAAAGGTGTTTGGACGACTTTGCTGGTCGATACTGGCGCGGAACGGACCATTCTGTCGGAAGAAGCGACGGCGCGTTTGGGCCTTGTGCGCGATCCGCGGCGGCTCACCCGGTCCTCGGGGATGGGCGGGGTCTACGAAGCCCATGACGCGATCATTCCGGGTCTGGTCATCGGCGGCAAGCGGTTTCCGCTGGAGCGGGTCGCGGTGGGGCAGTTGCGC
This sequence comes from Acetobacteraceae bacterium, assembly GCA_043785025.1. Taxonomy (GTDB): domain Bacteria; phylum Pseudomonadota; class Alphaproteobacteria; order Acetobacterales; family Acetobacteraceae; genus Rhodopila. Next base: position 4,828 of record JAYVXQ010000553.1, on the reverse strand, counting down.
TTCGGCCAGGGGTTGACGGCGGATGGGCTGTTGGGATCGGACGTGCTGCTTGGTTACGACCTCGATATCGATGTGCCAAAGCGGACATTGTCGCTGTATCGGGCGCGGCGCTGCCCGGATGTGGAACCGCCCTGGAAAGAGCCCTCGGCGCGGGTGCCGGGGGTGCGCGCGTTCAAGGACCGGCTGCTGATCCCGGTCGAGGTCGATGGCGCCATTGGCATGGGTATTCTGGATACCGGGGCGCAGGCGACCACTCTGGGCGGGAAAATGGCGGTGCGTCTGGGGTTGACCGCGGCCGACATGGCCGCCGATCCGATCGTGCGCCACCATGGCGCGGGGCCGGGGACGCAGGAATCGCGCTTGCACCAGTTCAGCTATCTGAAGATCGGTCCGGTGCGGGCGACGCGGCCGTTGCTGTCCGTGTTGCCGATCGACATCGGCGCGGGTGATGCGCTGGTTGGTCAGGATTTTATCAACGGGCGGCGGATCTGGTTGTCCTTTACCAGCCGCGAGGTGTTTATCGCCACGACCCGCCCAGATCCGCCGGTCGCGGGGAATGCCCCCTGAGATTGATAACCGCTCAGGTGGAGACACCTGAGCGGATAAAGACGGTCGCGTGAGCCAATGCGAACGGGTCAGCGTTTGACGTCGGTGTAAGGAAACTGGATGTCGCCGGTTTTCAGCGCCGGCGGCCACAGCACGACCTCAGTGCCCGGGTCACGGAACTGTTCCATGTCGTTCGCCTTAACGTTCTGAAATTGCACTTCCATCACACGCGGCTCCAGCCATTCGCCGTTGGCGCCGAATTTGATATCGCCGACGATGGTCTTGAACGTGCCGGTCCGCAGCGCCTCTGCCAGTTTGTTATCATCCAGGCTTTTCGTGGATTCGATGGCCTGCTGCAGCACCTGCATGTAAGCATAGCCGAAGGGTGGCAGATAATATCCGAGCACGTCGACGCCCATGCCGGGTGCCTCGGCCTGGTATTTCTTCAGGAACGCGAGACCCTCGGGCGTCGCGAGCTTGGTCCAGGGCAGCCAGAAATCATAGTTGACGATGCCGTTCAGCAACGGTCCGAGCTGCACCTTGATCGGTGTGCTCTGCAGACCGACCATGCCGCCGCCGAACAGTTTCGTTTTCAATCCGACCTCATTGGCGGCGCGGATCATGCCGACGCTGTCGGGCGGGTAGGACGCGACCAGCACCATGTCGGGACTGGTTGCCTGGATCGCGCGGATGATCGGTGAGAAGTCGGACGTGGTGGGTGGATAGGTCTTGTCATAGACGATTTTCAGGCCCTGCTCCTTGGCCAGAACGCGGGCCCCGTCCAGCGCGTTGCGCGGAAATTCCGCGTCGGCGCCGATCATCGCGACGGTGACCAGTTTTGGGGTTTGCTGCGCCGCGATGGCGAAGAAGCCGCGGGCGAATTCCAGCTTGGGATTGGCCCCGCCGGTCGGTTGAATGGCGAAATATTTTGGATAATTGAACTCGGTATTCACCGCGAGGCCGAACAGCGCCAGGAACGTCCGGTTGTGGCCGATCACGACCGGCATCGCGGGCGCGACCATGTTAGTGGCATAGCCGCTGACCACGATATCGACTTTGTCGACGTCCAGCAGCTTGGTGTAGATACCGGGAACCGTCGACGGGTTCGATTGGTCATCATAATAAATCAATTTGACCTGACGGCCCAGAAGCCCGCCTTTGGCGTTGATTTCTTTTTCCCAGATTTGCATTGCGAACAATGCCGCTTTGCCGTTGGGGGCGAGGCCGCCGGTCAGCGCCATGCCGAAGCCGATGGTGATCGGGCTTTGCGCGCAGGCCGTGAAGGAAGTCGCCAGCAGCATCACGACCGCGAGAACGCCGCCGCCCAGGCCGAGGGCCAGACGTCTGAATAACATTAGGGGTTCCTCCCTTTGATTTCTTGGTGACGGGAATCCTACGGGGTCCGGCGCCTTCGCGCCAGCATGCCGTGGCGACGTGTGGAACCGGCGGCGGGGAAATGCGATACGCGCGCCCGCGCCACGATGGAGAGCGGACATGGATTTCCTGTGTTATTTGCATGAGGGCTGGCGGCCGTTGATCCGCCCCGCCCCGCCCCGCCGAGCCGACCCGTCCGTGGATGGATGCGACCCCGGAAGCCTTCGCCTATCGCTGTTTGCCGTTGAACATCGCCAACGCGCATGGGTGGGAGGTGCTGATTCCCGCCGGTTTTTCCGCCTATTGGCGCGGTGGAAGCTCGACCGCGGACGTGATCATTCGCAACGACGCCGACATGCCCGCGCATTGTCACGCGATTTCGTTGTTTGGCCAGGCGACGCTGACCGTGCATGTCCAGGGATTGTTCCGCACGCCGTTGGGCTGGAACCTGTCCGCGGGCGGGTCGCCCAACACCGCCAAGGATGGCATCGCGCCGCTGTCAGGCATCATCGAAACGGACTGGTCACCTTACACCTTCACGATGAACTGGCGCTTCATCCGGCGGAACCACTGGGTGCGGTTCGAGGCGGGTGAAGCGATTTGCTTCCTGCAACCGGTCCAACGCGACGCGCTGGAGCGGATGGAGCCGAAATTCGTGCCCCTGAACGACAATCCCGACGCCGCGCGGCAGTTCGCGGCGTGGAGCCAGTCGCGCGACGCGTTTCAGGCCGAGGTCGCGAAATCGCCGCCCACCGCCCGGACCGATAAATGGCGGAAACGCTATTACCGGGGCCGCGACATGGACGACCAATTGGGTGTTCCGGACCACCGGGCACGGTTGCGATTGAAACCATTTCAAGATGGCGTGCCCGCTGTCGAGGCAACCCAGCGGCTGGACATCGATCCCGCGCGGTTCGCGGCGGCGATCGCGGCGCTGACGCGGTCGGTCCGGGATGGCGGATCGTTCGACACCCAATCGCTGATCGAGGCGGGAATTCCGGCGGCGCTGGCGGAGCGCGTGGTGGTGGTGGCGGCGCGACGGGATGCTGACTGATCGCTCACTTGCGGCCGTCGCGGGCCACCGGCACAAACGGCTCATGACCGAGACACCGGAGCGGATCCGCATTACCCGTGAAACATTGCGCGATGGCTCCCTGATCGATGGCGCGCGGCGCCGGATGCCCGCTGGATTGCGGGTGCGCACGGATGACGAGATCGCGGCGTGTCTCGATGCCATGCTGGCGCCTCATCCACCGGATCAGGATGTGTGGCTGTTCGGCTATGGCTCGTTGATGTGGAACCCCGCGATGCATTTCGCCGAGCAGCGCGCCGGGACGGTGCGGGGATGGCATCGATCATATTGCCTCTGGCTGGAGGGCGGGCGTGGCACGCCGGAAAATCCTGGGTTGATGCTGGCGCTGGATCGCGGTGGCGCGGCGGCGGGGGCGCTGTTCCGCGTCGAGGCGGCGCATGCGCGCGACGAACTGCTGCTGCCATTCCAGCGCGAATTGTTCACTTATGGTTATGAGCCGCGCTGGGTTGTCGCGGCGACCAAGCACGGGCCGGTGCGGGCGATCACCTTCGTCGTCAACCGCGCGGGACCGCGCTATGCGCCCAGGTTGGATCTGACGGCGATCGCGGCGCGGGTCGCCACGGCCTCGGGCGCGTTGGGGTCCTGCATGGAATATCTCGATCATACGTTGGCGTCGCTGGAGGCTTTGGGCCTCGATGACCGGATGTTACGCGCGGTGCGGCGGTTATGCGGTTCCCCCGGCGATCTGGTTCCCGTGGCCGGGAAACCGCGTTAAACTCGCGCGGTCCAAAGGAGGCTTGCCATGGTCGATCTCGACGAATTCACCGTCACCGGAGCGGCGCTGGAGCAGATGGCGGCGACCGCCAATCCGCGGTTGAAACAGATCATGGACGCCGCCGTGCGGCACCTGCACGATTTCGTGCGCGAGGTCGATCTGACCCCGGAAGAATGGATCCAGGGCCTGCGATTTCTGACCGCGGTCGGCGCGGCCTGCACCCCGATCCGCCAGGAATTCATCCTTTTATCCGACGTGTTGGGCGTCAGCGCCGTCGTCAACGCCCTCCATGACCGTAAAGCCAAGGAACTGGGCTCGCAGAGCAGTCTGTTGGGCCCGTTCTTCCGCGAGGGCGCGCCTGAATTGCCGATGGGCGCGCATATCGTCGAGGCGCCGACGGCCGAGGATATCGTCATCCACGGCCGGATCGCCAACACGCATGGCGCGCCGATCGCGGGCGCTTTGATCCAGGTGTGGCAGACCAGCGAGCATGGCCTTTACGACCTGCAGGAACGTGACGGCGGGGCAATGGACATGCGCGGTAATTTCCGAACCGGTCCTGATGGGCTCTATCATTTCCGCACGGTGCGGCCAAAGGGATACTCGATCCCGATGGATGGTCCGGTGGGCGCGCTGGTGCAATCGCAGGGGCGGCATGGGATGCGTCCGTCGCATATTCATCTGCTGATCGGCGCCGCCGATCATCGCGAACTGGTCACCGCCTTGTACTTCGGTGACGATGACTATATCGGGTCCGACACGGTGTTCGGCGTGTCGCAATCCCTGGTGATCGACGCGAAGGCCGATCCGGCCTGCCCGATTCCGGGCTTGCGGTCGGTGCGATATGACTTCCGCCTCGCGAAGGAAGCGCCGGGGGAGAGTGGGCGGGTCGGCGCCGACCCAACCCAGTTCATGACCAAGGCGGCGGAATAGTCAGTTGCGCTGCAGCAGCTCGATCGAGACGTTCCGCGGCGCGGCGATGAAGGCGATGGTGGTGCCGGGCCGGATCTCCTTCGGCTCCATCGTGAAAACCACGCCTTTCGCCTTCAGTTCGCGCACCGCGCCAGCCAGATCGTCCGTCGTCAGACCGAAATGATCGA
>JAYVXQ010000552.1:0-2937 GCA_043785025.1 Acetobacteraceae bacterium | reverse complement strand
CGCGTATCGGCCTCTTCGCGGACACCGGAAAACGCCGACAGGGCGCCGGTCGCGACACGGGCGAGATCGTCGAACAGCCGGTTATCGAAGCCCATCTTGCACCTTTGTCTCGTCATTCTGCGCGTTGGCTATCACACTTTGGCAGGGAACAAAACGATTCGCTCAGTGGCGCTGCGGGTCCGGCCCGGCTTGTAACGGCGTTGGCGTTCCGCCTATAACGGCAAAGCGTCCGGGTTGGGTGGAGACAGATGGCAATGATCGTAGTAACAGGCGGCGCCGGCTTCATCGGCTCGAACCTGCAGGCCGCGCTCACGCGACGGGGTCTCGAAACTATCGTGGTGGACTCGCTGGGTTGCAAGGGTAAGTGGCTCAATCTCGCGGCACATCCGCCGGATCGCGTCATTCACCCCGACTCGCTTGACGACTTCCTGGCCACGCATCCACCGTTGGAGATGGTGTTTCACCTCGGCGCGATCAGCAGCACCACCGCGACCGACGCGGATCGGACCTGGGATACCAATGTCGAACTCAGCCGGCGCCTGTGGACGTGGTGCGCCGAGCGCGGGACCCGTTTTATTTATGCGTCCTCGGCGGCCACCTACGGCGATGGCGGGCGAGGCTTCGAGGACGACGGCACGGCCGCGGCACTGGAAAAACTGCGGCCTTTGAACCTTTACGGTTGGACCAAGCACGCTTTCGACCTGGCCGTCGCCCGCCGCCTGGCCCATGCGCGCGAACGTCCGCCGCAATGGGCGGGCCTGAAATTCTTCAACGTCTACGGCCCGAACGAGTATCACAAAGGCGCGATGATTTCCGTCGTGAAGGTCAAGTTCGACGACATCGCCGCCGGCGGCGCCCCGCGTCTGTTCCGCTCCGACACACCAAACCTCGCCGATGGAGCCCAATCGCGGGATTTCATCTGGATCGGCGACGTCGTCGATGTTTTGCTGTGGTTGCTGGACAATCCCGCCGTGAACGGATTGTTCAATCTCGGCACGGGCACCGCCCGCACCTATCTCGACCTCGCGCACGCGGTGTGTGACGCGATGGGCTGCCCGCGTGCGGTCACCTTCATCGACATGCCCGACGCCTTGAAGGGCCAGTATCAATCCTTCACCCAGGCCCCGATGGAGCGCCTCCGCGCCGCGGGATACTCCGGGCAGTTCACGCCACTGGAGGATGGCATTCGGACCTATGTCCAAACCTATTTGACCGCGGCGGACATCCACGCATGATTCCAGTTTTGGCGTTCCCCGGTATCGATCCGATCGCGATCGAGATCGGGCCCCTGGCCATCCGCTGGTATGCCTTGGCCTATATTCTGGGAATCGTCCTCAGTTGGCGGTTGATGCGCCGTTTGGTCATACAATCTCCCGCCGTTGCGACCCCGCTTCAGGTTGATGATTTCGTCTCATGGGCGACGCTCGGGGTCGTGGTCGGCGGGCGCCTAGGCTACTGCCTGTTCTACCAGCCTTCCGTCTACCTGGCCGATCCTCTGGGCATTTTGCGGGTTTGGACGGGCGGGATGAGCTTCCACGGCGGTATGTTGGGCGTCGCGGTCGCGGTGGTGTTGTTCTGCCGGCCGCACGCCATTCCCATTCTGGGCTTCGCCGATCGTCTGGCGGTCTGCGCCCCGATCGGCCTGTTCCTTGGCCGGGCCGCCAATTTCATCAACGGGGAACTGTGGGGCAGACCCGCGCCTGGTTCCGTGCCATGGGCCATGGTCTTTCCCAACGCCGGGCCGCTGCCGCGCCACCCTAGCCAAATCTATCAGGCCCTGATGGAGGGGCTGCTGCTGTTCCTCGTTCTGTTCGCCCTGTCGCGGCGCGCCGCGATCCGCGACCATGCCGGCGCCCTGACTGGTGTGTTCCTCATCGGCTACGCCTTGGCCCGCATGACCGGCGAGTTGTTCCGCGAGCCCGATGCCTTCCTCGGCTTCCTCGCGTTCGGCGCGACCATGGGCCAAATTCTGTCGGTACCGATGCTGCTGGCCGGGATTTGGCTGGTGGCGCGCCGGCCCAATGCGTAGAATCCGGTGGAGTGTAAACAGGGTTTGGGTCGCGCGAGACAGCAGTCGTGGCGGATCTGATGCCCGTGCGAGCCCGCGATGATCCGTCAATGATCGAGCGGCTCGATCATTTCATGGCGCGGGCCAACGCCGCCTATTACGCGACTCACGATCCTTTCGCCGATTTCACCACCGCGCCGGAAATCAGTCAGGTCTTCGGCGAGATCATGGGTTTATGGGCCGCCACGGTCTGGGACTCGATGGGACGGCCGGCGGAAATATCGCTGATCGAGGCGGGTCCTGGCCGCGGCACGCTGATGGCGGACGCATTACGCGCCATGAGCCAGGTCATCCCGGCGTTTCGCGCCGCCGCGACGGTGCACCTGATCGAAACCTCTCCGAGGTTGCGCGCGGCGCAGCGGGAGGCGATCGGTCCGGCCGTTTGGCACGATGAGCTGGAGACCGTGCCCGCCGGACCGATGATCCTGCTGGCCAACGAGTTCCTCGACGCGTTGCCGATCCGGCAATTTGTCTGCCGCGGCGCCGCATGGGCTGAGCGCTTCGTGAACGGGCAGCAAATAATCGAGCATTTCGAAACCCGTCTCCCCTGGGGTGATGTCCCGCCATGCGACGCGCATGAGGGCGACGTCATCGAGTGGTGTGAAATGGCTGAGGCGTTCACCGCCGCGATCGCCCGAAGGTTGACCCGCGATCGGGGTGCCGCGTTGTTCCTGGATTACGGGCCGGAGATCAGCGGGGCGGGCGACAGTCTTCAGGCCATCGCCGGCGGTGAACCGGTCGGACCGCTCGCGCCCGCGGGCACCGCCGATATGACCGCGCATGTTGATTTCGCGCGCCTCGCGGCGGTGGCGCGGGCGGCCGGGGCGATGTCGTATGGGGCGATTCCGCAGGGGATGTTTCTCGCGCGG
>JAYVXQ010000551.1:0-2937 GCA_043785025.1 Acetobacteraceae bacterium | reverse complement strand
GGGTCCGTTAATTTCTCCGCGATCGCGCCGGCGAAGCGCGGATCAGGTTCCAGCGCGGTCCAGGCGGTGACGGTGGGGTTGAGCAGATAGGGAATATTGCCGCCGATGCCCGCGCCAACCTCCAGCACCGCGCCCGTGATGTAGCCCGCGAGTTGCGCCGCGACATAGGATTTCCAATGCGTGGCCTGGGAGAACAGCTCAAGCTCAGTTCCCTCGTAGACGCCGCTCATGCCGCGGTGCCGCCGTGTGCCGCGGTGCCGAGGTGTGCCGGGGTGGGGAAAGCCTCGGCGATGTCGCGGATGAACATGGAGGCATCGGCGATGGGGACCATCGGGCGGGCGGAGCGGCCGGCGAGCACCATCAGGCTGGTGGCGACGATGGTCAGCACGGCCTGGATGAGGATGATCACGAGATCGCCGAAGACCAACGTGGCCCAACCGGGAATGGCGAGGTCGCTGCCGAAGCGGACGGCGACCACGACGAAAATCGCGAGTAGCGCCAGGGATGATATCACGACCGCCGCCATCAGGATGCGAATGAAGATCAGGTCGGTGTAGACCGACATCGCGCTGAGGCCGTGGATCACGAGATTGGAGAAATTCATTTTGGACTGGCCCGCGAAGCGCGTGCCGCGTTCGGTGTTCGCGGTCACGAACGGCAGGCGGGAGCGGATGATCGCGGCGGGCAAATTGTTCCAAAGTTCCGGCATATGCACAAGACGGCGGGCGGCGGCGAACGGCAGGAAAGAGAAATTACCGAACGAGATACCCCGCCCGGTCAACAGGCGGAACGACAATTTATAAAGTTTATAACCCGCTTTGAACATCGCCGATTCGGACCGGCGCGCGCGATGCGCCATGACGACGCGGTTGGGCGACGCGCGGGCCCGATCGAGCAGGCCTGGAATGTCATCGGGCCGATCTTCCCCATCGCTGTCCATGACGATGACGCCATCGAGATCGGTTCGGGCGGATAACGTCACCAGACCGACCGCGATCGCGCGTTGATGGCCGAGGTTGAGGGCGAGATGCACAACGCGGATGCCGTTCACGCATCCGCCCATGGGCAGATCGATGGATGCGGGATCGAACGCCGCGACCGAGCCGTCATCGACCGCGACGATCTCGATCCAATCGACGTCCGGAAGGGCGAGACGCGCGATGCGGTCCACGAGCTGCGTGAACGATTCCCAGTCATCGAGGACGGGTGTGACAATGGCGACGCGCCGCATCGCCGCGCGATCGTGTTTGGTGCTGGGTGGGCGGTGATCGGACGAGGTGCGCGTTGCGGTCACGAAGGGCGGTCTCTCAGTTTTGCGCCATCGTAACACACCGGGGATGGAACGTCAGGTTTAAAGTATACCTGGGTTTCGGAGAAATCCGGGTATACGCGCCCAGGGATGGTGTGGCGGCGGGCGCAAAACCTAAAGCATACCCGGATTTCCGAAAGATCCGGGTATATCATCCGATCAGGTGGCCCCACCTGACCGGATCAAGATGCCCGCCAATACCGCTCTAATGCACGCGGCCGCTTTGATAGGGGCTGTCGAGGCTGAAGGCGGGGATCGCGACGTCGAAATTCTCCCCCGACGACGGCACGATCATATGATACATGCCCGCCATGAAACCCGAAGGCGTGTCGAGCGGAGTGCCCGAGGTATATTCGAACGACTGGCCCGGACCCAACAACGGTTGCTCCCCCACCACGCCGGGACCGTGCACGTGCTGCGTGCGGCCGCGGGCGTCGGTGATCTGCCACGTGCGGCGCAGCAGGCGCACGGTATCGGCGCCGTGATTTTCAATCCGCACCCGGTAAGCCCAGACAAACTTGTTGTCATCCGGGCTGGATTGATCGGAGAGAAAAAAGGATCGCACGGACACGGTTACATCCCGCGTTGTCACCGCGTAATCCTCGCGCGCCAACCGTTCGCCAACAGGCCTGGGTTGACCGCTTCTGAGGCCATTATCTGACATGAAGCCTTCCAGGGTCTTGGGTTCAAACTGATCAAGACCCAGTGGCGGGGTTTTGTCCAGAAGGGCGTGATCAGCGCGTCAACGCGCAGAAGCCGCTCAAGGCCGGACGGAACGCGTCGCGTGCCGGAATCGTCGCGGTTGGTTTATAATAATCCCAGTCCGCCGTGACCTCCGATTGTCGTTTCACGCGATATAACCCGAGGTTCAGCAATAATCTTCCGTCGAAGCGGAGCTGGCCGTTGGCGCCGAAAAAATAAGGTTGTTCCTGGCGTAATCCGATATTCAGCGCGACGCCGTCGATGGTATCCGTGGTTTCGACGGTGCGCAGGAAATGGCCGATGGCGGCATAGGTGGCGGCGTGCGGTTTGTCGGGCATCCGGCCGGTCAGAGTGTTGAAACGCTTTGCGAACCATCGGGTTCGTTCGTTTTGGTTCCAATAAAAGCCGGTGACGATCCTGAGATCGGCGGCCTCAGCCGCGCCCAACGCGTGAATATCTTTGATCATGGCGGCGTAGGCGCACACGGACCGGTTCCCGTCGAACAGACCGATGGCGCGCGCCTCGCGGATTTGCGCCGCCAGGGTCGATCCGTAAGCGCACAGACCGACCGCCTCGGCGCCCGACGCGCGCGCGTTGGCCAAGGCCTGTGTGAAACTGGTGGCCTCCGCCGGATGGCGCGTGAACCCGAGCAGACGGCCGCCCGTGGCCTCGATCGCCGCCGTCGCGCCGGTTTGCAACGCGCTTCCGGTGACGTCGTCGGGGACGACGAGGAACCAGGTTTTCACGCCCTCGGCGGCGAGGCCGATCGACATGGCGGTGGTGATGGCGCGTGTGTCCTCCAGCCAATGCGACGCGGTGGGGGAGCAGGCGGCGCCGGTCAAAGCGGCATTGAAACTGCCCGTGTTCATCACGGTGCGGTCGCGCAGGCGGGCGAGTTCCTGCACCTGCGCGGCGGCGGCCACGCC
>JAYVXQ010000550.1:0-9591 GCA_043785025.1 Acetobacteraceae bacterium | reverse complement strand
CCCCCGCCGATGCCGCCGCACGCATCGCCCCGGAACAATTACGCGCCCGCCACGCGACGACCCAGGCCGCGATCGCCCGCCTTCGCGACGATATCGCCGCCGCCCGTCTCGATGCCCTGATCATCATCGGCGACGATCAGGAGGAGTTTTTCGACCACGCCAACATGCCCGCGATCGGCGTTTATTACGGCGAAACCATCCCGAACGCGAAGGCCGAACCCGCCGCCGCGCCGCTCGACCGCGCCCGCATGCGGTTTCAGGAGGACGGCGCCGAGCGCGCCTATCCCTGTCATGCCGCGCTGGCCCATCATCTGATCGGCGCCTTGCAGGACGACGCGTTCGACCTCTCGGCGATGGCGCGCCCGCCGGCCGGGAAGACCGAGGGCCACGCGCTATCCTTCGTCCACCGCTTCCTGATGGGGCCGGAACCCGTTCCGGTCGTGCCGGTGTTCCTCAACGCCTATTATCCGCCCAACCAGCCGGCGCCCGCCCGCTGTTACGCCCTCGGCCAGGCGATCGCCCGCGCGGTCGCGGCGTTTCCAGGGGACGGGCGCATCGGGGTCCTCGCGTCTGGCGGTCTCAGCCACTTCCTGGTCGACGAAGCCTTCGACAACGCCGTCATCGCCGCGCTACGGTCGAAGAACGACGATTTTTTCCGCGCGGCGCCCCTGACGAAACTTCAATCCGGCAGCTCGGAAATCCGCAACTGGATCTGCCTCGCGGGTGCGGTCACGGACCTCGACCTCGCCTGGGTCAGCTACACCCCCGGCTACCGCACGCCCGCTTTGACCGGCACCGGCCTGTGTTTCACCAGTTTTCGCAAGGAAGACGCGTCATGAAAGTCGGCACCGCGATCAGCATCCTGGCCCAACCCGGCCGCCCCGACGCCGCGTTGTTCCACGAGCACATGGCGATGGGCGATCTGGCCGAACCGCTCGGTTTCGATTCCCTGTTCGCGCTGGAGCATCATTTCACCGGCTATTCGATGTCGCCCGCGCCGCTGCAACTACTCAGTTACTACGCCGGCCGCACCCATAAGATCACGCTTGGCACCTGCGTCATCGTGCTGCCCTGGCACGATCCGATCCGGGTCGCCGAGCAGATCGCGCTGCTGGACGTCATCAGCGGCGGGCGGACCTTGATGGGCTTCGGACGCGGCGCCGCGAGCGTGGAATATGACGGATTCCGGATTCCGATGCACGAGGCGCGGCCGCGTTTCGTCGAATCCGCCCAATTGATCATCAAGGCCCTGACCAACGAGGTTTTCGACTTCGATGGCGAATTTTATAAAATCCCGAGTATGTCGATCCGCCCGCGGCCCATTTCCCATCCGGAACGGCGCTTCCATGCCTCGGCCGTCAGTCCGGAGTCCTCGGAAATCATGGCCCGTCTCGGTTTCGGCATGTTGATCGTCATGCAGAACGAATGGGCGAAGGCCGCGGAGGACGTCCATAAGTACCGCGCCATGATCGAAAGCGTCGGGCACACACCGCGCCCGCCGATCGTGCTGACCAACGTCGCCTGTGCGGAGACGCGCGCGGAAGCGCTGGAATGGGCGCGCCAATATCTCGGTGAGAAATGGGATTCCATCGACAATCACTACCATTTCTCCGACGGTCATCTGTCGGACGTGAAAGGGTATGAATCGTATGGCAAGCTCGCGAAAACCTATACCAAGATGAAAGACCCGGGGTTCCGGTCGAAGGCGACTGATTTTTACGTCAGCATCCAGATCGCCGGCACGCCCGATGACTGCATCCAGCAAATCCGCGAATTACGCCGCCTGACGGGGATGGACCATCTGGTCACGGAATTTTCTTTCGGTTCGATGCCGCATCATCTCGCGGAGCGGAACATGCGCCTGTTCGCCACCGAGGTCATGCCGACCCTGCAACGTGACGCCGCTTTCCAGGGTGAGATCGCGCCCGCCCCGCTGTCCGTCCAGGATGGCTCAGAACGGGTCTTCGTCCCCGCCTGATACTGAAGAAGGCCCCATGCCATGAACGATCCGAAGACCGTCATCATTTATATCAACGCCGCCCACTTCATCGATCATTATTCCATGCTGGTCTTCGCCGCCGCGGTGATCGTCATCGGACCCGCGTTGAATGTCAGCTATGGCGAGTTGTTGCCCTATGCCACGCCCGGCTTCGTCGCGTTCGGCGCGGGGTCGCTGCTGACCGGCTGGTTGGGCGACCGCTGGAGCCGCCGTCACATGATGGCCGTCTTCTATTTGGGCATTGGCGCGGCGACGATCCTGGTCGGTCTGGTGCAAACCCAGTGGCAACTCGGCCTCGCGCTGCTGGCGGTGGGCTTGTTCGCCTCCATCTACCATCCCGTCGGCACCGCCATGCTCATCGCCTACGCCGATAAATTGGGCCGTCAGGTGGGCATCAACGGCGTCTGGGGCAATCTTGGCGTGGCGTCCTCGGCCGTCATCACCGGAGGATTGTGCCAGTTCCTCGGCTGGCGGTGGGCGTTCATCATTCCGGGCGTGGTGACGATCGGCGTCGGCGTCCTGTTCATGCGCGCGATCCATCACGAGGTGCGCGCCGCCGCGCGGCAAACCGCGCTCGCCCGCGTCTCGAAGGACACGATGTGGCGCGTCGTCGTGTCGCTTGGCTTTACCATCGTCGCCAGTTCCACCACCTTCAACGCCGTCACCGTCTCGCTGCCGAAATTATTCGCGGAGCGGTTGGAGATGTTCACGACCAGTCCGGGCATGATTGGATTAATGGCGGCTGGCGTTTATGTGTTCGGGGCGCTGACGCAATATATCGTTGGCAACATGATCGACCGCCACTCGTTACGGAACGTGTTTTTGCCGCTGGCGCTGTCGTTCCCGCCTTTGCTGTATCTCGCCGCCGGTCTGTCCGGCGCGCCGTTCATCGCCGCCGCGATCGGGGTTGTCGCCGTCATGTTCGGCCTGGTGACCGTCAACGACGCCATGATCGGCAAATACACCTCCGACGAGTGGCGGGCGCGGGCTTACTCGCTGCGCTATTTTCTGGGCTTCACGGCGGCGGGGGCGTCGGTCGGGCTGGTGGCCTGGTTGCATGAAACCGGCGGGTTTGGCGTCATGCTGCAGGCGTTCGGCGCATTCTGCCTGATGATTGTCGTTGGCGCGTTTATTTTCCCGCCGGAGGTGCGCGCGAAGCCAGCGTCGAGTGCGGTCGTCTGAAGTTGCTCCAACTTCAGACGTGAATCGCCCTCGGGAAAATAAAACCCATACCGTGATCACACGGTATGGGGTTTGCACCGCACCATCACCGATGCTACGTCACCTCCTGTTTAGTAGGAGCACGCGAACGTGAACGACGCGCACCCGGCCCAGGCGCCGTTGGAATCGATCGATGCGGTGGATCGTGGGCTGGAAGCAGCGGGTTACATCGCCAGCCGGCAAATTTCGACCGCCATTTACCTCGCCCATCATTTGCAAAAACCCATCCTGGTTGAAGGCCCCGCGGGCGTCGGCAAGACCGAGCTGGCGAAATCCGTCGCCACCTGGATGCAACTGCCGCTGATCCGCATGCAATGTTACGAGGGACTGGATGAATCCAAAGCCTTGTACGAATGGAAATACGGCAAGCAACTGCTGTATACCCAGATCCTGAAAGACAAAATCCATTCGGTGATCGGGGAGAACGATAGTCTCGCCATCGCGCTGAACAAGCTGCATGATTTCGGCGACATTTTCTTCTCGCACCAATTCCTCGAACCACGCCCGTTGTTGCGCGCTTTGGAACAGCCCGGCGGGGCCGTCCTGCTGATCGACGAAATCGATAAATCCGATCAGGAGTTTGAGGCGTTTTTGCTGGAAATCCTGTCGGATTATCAGGTCACGATCCCCGAGCTTGGCACCATCAGCGCGGGCACTCCGCCGATCGTGCTGCTGACCTCCAACGCCACCCGCGATCTGGGTGATGCATTGAAACGCCGCTGTCTGCATCTGCATATCGGCTTCCCCGATGAAAAACTCGAAGCCCGCATCATCAGCTCCCGCGTGCCCGGCATCGATGGGAGGCTGTTGAAACAGCTCGTCAGTTTCGTGCAACAATTACGCGGGATGGACCTGAAGAAAGTACCCTCAGTCAGCGAGGCCATCGATTGGGCCCGCGTGCTGGTGTTGCTGCACGCCTCGGTGCTGGAGGTCGATATGGTCCGCGACACGCTGAACGTGTTGCTGAAGTTTGAGGCTGATATCGAAGCCGCCAACAAGCAAATCGCCGGCCTTACGCACAAAGCCCGTCAGGACGCCGGGGTGTAGCGACGATGTCGGGTTTCGTCGCCGCCGCGCCCTCCTCCAGCGAACCGCTGCGCCGTTTCTTTCAGGTCGCGCGCGGTGCCGGACTTCGGGTGTCCGCCGCCGAGGGCATTGACGCCGCGCGCGCCGTCGATCTCGTTGGATATGCCGATCGGGATCTGCTGAAAGACACGCTGGCGTTGATCCTGGCGAAGACTCCCGACGAAAAAGCGTTGTACGACGAGGCGTTCGAACTGTATTTTAAGCGCGACGCGTTTACCGGTTCTGAAACCGACGATGAGGACAACGAGCATGCTCCGGGCCAGGCGCCCAATCGCGGTCCCCAGGCTGGCGGCGACGGCATGGGCGGCTCCGGCGGCGCGCAATCCTTGGGCGATCTGCTGGAAAGCGACGACCGCGCCACATTGGCCGCCGAAATGGAGAAAGCCGCGCGCGATTCCGGCATCGAAAACATCCGCTTCTTCACGCAGAAGAACCTTTACGCCCGCCGCATTCTGGACCGCATGGGATTGCGTGCGCTGGAACGCAACATGGAGGCGATGCGCCAAACCGGCGCGCCGGAGAACCTGGGACGCGCACAGGCTTTGGAAGGCAAGGTCGATCAACTCCGCGACGCCGTGCGCGATTTCGTCGAGCGGAACCTGATCCTCTATGCCAAGGGTGAGACGGAGAAATTCCGCGAGGAACTGCTGAAATCCGTGCGCCTGTCGAACCTGGAACGGCGCGACATGGACCGGATGCGCACGCTGGTGCGGCAAATGGCGAAGAAACTCGCCGCCCGTTACGCCAAGACCCGCCGCCGCCGGTTGCGTGGGGTGCTGGACACGCGCCGCACGCTCCGGCGCAACATGGGCTGGGGTGGCATCCCGTTCATCACCGTATGGAAACAGAAACGCATCGAAAAACCGCGCGTGATGGTGTTGTGCGACGTCTCCGGCTCGGTCGCCGCGATGTCGGGGTTTTTGCTGATGTTCCTTTACGCGCTGAATGAGTCGCTGAAGGATATCCGGTCCTTCGCCTTCGCGGGATCGCTGATCGAGGTGTCCGACATTCTGGAAAAAGAACCGGTCGAGCAGGCGATCAGCAAGATCATGCAAACCATCGGCTACGGTTCCTCGAATTACGGCAACAGCTTCGCCGATTTCGAGGACGGGTGGATGAAACATGTGACCAACAAGACGACGGTGATCATTCTTGGCGATGGCCGCGGCAACCGCACAGAGCCACGCACTGACGTGATAGGGCGCTTATCGCAACGATCGAAGCGGATCATCTGGTTGAACCCGGAGTATAAATCCGCCTGGGGCACCGGCGATTCCGATATGTTCCGCTATGCGCCGTTCTGCAACGTGGCGACCGTTTGCAATACGTTACGGCAACTGGAACGGGTGATTTCGGATATTCTGGAGGACGCGGCCTGAGTTAGACCGCCGCGAACAAAGCCCAGAACCGCCAGCATCGCGAACGGAACCATCCAAATGGGCGGTTCAGGAACCAAGGCGAAATTGAACGTGACACCGGTCGCGGGTGTATCGCTGCCGCAGACGTTCAACAAATCGCTGGTCGTGCAAGTGAATGCCAGTTGCGTCCAATCCGCGCCCGGACCAGATGCTGAATACGTTGCCGTGCTGTTCGCCGCGTCCAACGGCGCACTGGTCACGAAATCGAACGCCAACAAGAAAAAATTCACGTCCGCAGGCACCGTCACCGGGCTCGCCAGATGGTAATCGACCGTCAGCAACCCAGCCGTGCCGGAATAATTCAACGTCGATCCCGCCAGCGGCAAACCGGGGGAAAACCCGGTCGCGGGCAGCTCCGCGATCGGCTGCGTGCCGATGCCCGGATCGGGAGGCGGCGCATCGCCACCAATGGAAAACGCGCCCAGGGGCCCGCTCAGGCTTTGATTGAATGTCATGAATGATGCGTCGTATTGCAACGACATCGCGGCGCTCGTGACACCGGCGGCGGGCGGATCGACCACGAAGTAAACCGTGCAGCCCCCTTTAATCTGGCAATTTTTGGGCAATAATTTATTGATCGGCGAAAACAACGAATTGTAAAAGTTGTAAGCGCGCGCGCTCAGCGTCGATTTCTTGCCGACCACCGTGGCCGACGCATCCGGCGCGATCAAAACCATGAGCAGCAAAGCGACGCAGAGCCGAACACAATATGCCATGACGGACGCCTCCCCAGGTTGAAGACAACGCGCTTTCCACCCCGCCGCCAGGCCCGAATCACGGGTCAGGCGGTTTCGAATGAAATCACTATCATGGGTTCAGAGTTTTGACAAATGATCAGCCGCCACCGCTAAACGCAGTCCCCCACCGATCCTGATATACCACCTGATCCAATGGCGCCCGCCGCACCGGACCAAATTTCCCCAGCGGAAAACCCAAAGGCAGGATCGCGTAGGAATGCACATCCTCCGGCAATCCCATCGCCGCCTCGGCGTCCTTCTCATGGATCAGATAAAGCGTCGTCAGCGTACACCCCAGACCCAAAGCCCGCGCCGCCAGCAACATGTTCTGCACCGCCGGATAGATTGACGAGCCGGATCCCCGCGGCCCCGACAAACATGGAACGATCCAGACCGGTGCTTCATACAAATGATCCGCCAGATGCTCGGCCGCGCCCAGCATCCGGGCGAATTGTTCCGGAGTCGATCCCGGCGCGGGACCGCCGGACCGATAGCGCGGGCCCACCACCTCATGCCATGCCTTGCGATAAAACGCCGCAACCGCCGTCTTAATCGCGGGATCGCTGATCACCAAAAACCGCCAGGACTGCATATTCCCGCCATTGGCCGCGAAGGTTCCAGCCTCCAACACCTGGGTTAGCAAATCCGCCGGGATCGGATCGGGCTTCAACCGCCGCATCGACCGGTTGGTGCGCATCGTCTCGAACAGGTCGAACATCATCGGAACTCTCCCTCGCTTCCCTCCACAAAAGCCCGCCGTCCCCTTCCGCGCAAGTATCGGCTATCCTGGTCCCAGGCGAATCGCTTGAACGCTCATGCGGCGCCGCGGATGATGGTTTCCAGGTAATCGGTGTTCCACCCCGCGCGCTTCCGCCGGCTCTTGAACCTTGTGATGGGTTTTGCCCTGGACAGCAGGTTAAGGGCGGCATGCCGGACGACGGCCATGTTCGCCGGCTTCTCGCCGCGCCGGAATCTCCCTCACGATTAATTCAAGCGATTGCCCTGCCGCGGAACAAGAGGCGATCAGGCCCCGGCTTCAGAGGCGGCTTATGGCTGGTTGGGTGACCGCAACGGCGCGGCCACGGAGCAGCGCCAGCGTCGCCTTTGATCTCTGGATCGATGAGCCGTCCACGCGGCAATTCTCATTTTGGCCGGTGTCGTTAAAAATTCGTCATCACCGGGCTCGTCCCTGTGACCGGAGGTGGCACATAAGATCGAATTCGTGCCGCGACCGGTCCTGGGGACGGGGCCCGAGGATGACGGCATTTTGGGATTACAGCCAAATTGAGAACTGCTGCCGTCCACGGGATGAACTAACGCCAAAACCATAATGACAATAGAATGCCGTAGTCGGATCTCTCAGAAATCCAAGTAAAATCGTCCCCCGTCGGTGCCCTGGTCTCGCGCTGATTAAAGTGCATTTTCATCGACACCGTTGCCACCTGGTTCCATGAGATTCTTGCTCCAATCACTGAAACCCGAGATAAATCTTGCTTGCTTTGAAACCGTGCCCACGCGTGGCGTGTCCGCGCCATGGCCAATTACGACATCCCCCATCGTGGTCTGAACCACGGCATCGGTACGCCAGGACCGCGGATGCGCGGCCTTTTACCATTCTCTGGAGCAAGTGCGCCAATGCGGTCGTCAGACAGACGCGCGATACGGATCACGGCTTCCCGCGATCCCGCCAGCACCCGGCGGCCTACCGCGCCGAGGCGCGCCGCCTGGCGATTAATCCGAGCGCGCCAAGGGCGCCGGTCAGCAGAATCAGGGATGCGGGTTCCGGCACACTGGACACGACTGGGGCCGCCGTGTTCACCGCGGACATGAAAGTGGCGATCAGCGCGCCGTGCGGACTGCCCGTGGGGCCGGTCTGAAACACCTGCAAAACGGTCAGGGCCGCGTCGCCCTGATTATTGAGATCAACCGACAGCGGAATCAGGCCGTCATTGGGATGCGCGGCCAGCCATGCCGCCGGGTTTACAATGATCGAGTCAGTAGGATCATGCGCCTCTCCATCGATTCCAAGAACTTGACCAGGGTCAAGCCTCACTCCGCCCAGACCGTTGGCGCCGGCCTCCGGTTCAGTTTCAACGACCTGAACCTCGGTATTTGTTTCCACCAGGTCATTCAGGCTCACACCCGTGGGATGGGCGGAGTCTACGCCAGTGTGGAACGTAACCACGACCGGCGTCGTGCCAGTATTGGTTACCGTCGGCGTTACCGTGACCCCGCCCAAGAGATTCGGCACCGTCGATACGCCGACCGACGGCATGGAGATGTCGGATGCGACGCCGATCTGATCCTTCCAGGTGTAGATCGCTTTTGGGCTTAAATACGGATTGGTGAAATGGATGCCAAAATGCTCGATGAAATTCGTTGGCGTATAGCCCGGCGCGTGCGAGGCGTTCTTGTAATCGACATAGGTGCTGGTGTGGCCGGCGATGCCGTCGCCAGACGCCCCCTTGAACCATGTGCCCACATAATCATGGCCGCGCGGCACGCCGCCGACGACGTAGGTCGAAGGATTTTGCCACAGACTCGATATCTGGCTGGGGTCGATACTCGGCAGTTCGATTTCAAATTCGTATTCGTTCTTTGGCGTGTTGTTCGGCACGTCAAAGTTGCTGAGGCCGCCGGTCACGACAACCGTCGCGATGGCGGGAGACGCGGCCACGCAGGCCGACGCGAACACCACCACGCGCGCGCCATTGATCACCGCTGCGCGAAATTCATTTAAAATCATGATAAACCCCTGTTCCCTGCGCGAGTTTGCTGCGTTTGATCGGCACAGGTTATGGATGCGTTTCGTCCACCTGAATCCGACACCTTACATTTGCCAGGCCGCCGCGAAATTTTGCAATAAAAAATCACGCGACGTGTGAAATTTCACACGCCCATCAAAAGCACCCTTGGCGGAGTTCGTGTATGAGAGGATGGCCTCACTGAAGCGGTTAGCCAAAAATCGTCGGAGCAACTTATACCAGCGCGCCTGAACATCGACTCTCACCACCCCTCGTCATCCCCGGCCTGGTAGTGTCTCAGTTTGAAGTCCGGCTCCGGCCCGCTCCCCCGCCCGGCCACCCACGATTATAATGACATGGGTGTCTGGGCGGGAGAGCGGGCCGGA
>JAYVXQ010000549.1:0-2950 GCA_043785025.1 Acetobacteraceae bacterium | reverse complement strand
TCATGGCGCGGGGGAACACTCTGGCGCTGGAGCCCGTGAACGTCTCCTGGCCAAGCGCGTGGCACCAGGCAATGAGGGCTTCCGGCGGGAAAGCGCGGATCGCGGGTTCCAGCCAGTCGCGCGCGACGCCGTAGCGCGTCAGGAAACGCTCAAGGGGCTCGGAATGCGTGAGGTTGAGCCCTCCCCGTCCCGCCATCAGCAGCTTGCGGCCAAACGAGGGCATGTGGTCGAAGATCGTGACCGCGACGCCGGCATCGGCGAGGATTTCGGCGGCGATAAGACCGGAGGGGCCGCCGCCGATGATCGCGGCCGTTTGGGTGGGGTCGGTCATGCGGCCGTTGTATGGGGCGCGCGCGGCGGGCGCCAGCGTCAGGCGGCGAAGGGATCCTCGGGATAGGTGACTTTCATCAGGCACAGGCCTTGCGCGGGCGCGGTCGGACCCGCCGCGCCGCGATCATGCGCGGCCAGAGCGGCGGCCACCCGGGCGATGGGCCAGGAGCCGTCGCCGACCAGGCGCAACGTGCCCGCGAAATTGCGGACCTGGTGATGCAGGAAGCTCCTGGCCTCGATCGTGAGCGTAATCAGATCGCCGTCACGTGAGACGTCGAGGCGATCCAACGTGCGGATCGGGCTTTTCGCCTGACAGGCGGCGGCACGGAAACTGGTGAAGTCGTGGCGGCCCAACAGGGTTTGCGCGGCCGCGTGCATCGCCGCCACATCCAGCGGCGCACCCACGTGCCAGACCCGGCCGTCCAGCAGCGCGGGACGGGCGCGGCGGTTGAGGATCCAATAGCGATAGGCGCGGTGGATGGCGGCGAAACGCGGGCTCCAGCCCTCGGGGGCATGGGCTGCCTGGATGATCGCCACGGGATGCGGTTTCAGATGGTAGTTCAGGGCGTCGCGCACCTGGCGGGGGGAGAAGCCGGTGGGCAGGCGCAACGACACAACCTGGCCCGCCGCGTGGACGCCGGAATCGGTGCGGCCGGCGACGGTGATCTTCGGCGGGACGCCGCGGGTCAGACGGGCGGCGGCGGTTTCCAGAACCTGCTGCACCGACAGGCCGGAATCCTGGCGCTGCCAGCCGACGAAAGGCCCACCGTCATATTCGGTCAGCAGAGCCCATAGCGTCGTGGCGGGATCGGGTGCGGTGCGCGCTTGTTGCGATGGCATGCCAACGCCGGATGGGATCTGTCCGAATGTGCCCGCGGGGTTTTCAGGATCCAAGACGTGTGCCCGCCGGAACCGGATGGCCGCGCAGGAACGCCGCCACGTCCATCGCCACCCCTCCCGCCGTTTGAACGCGGGTCAGGCGGAGCGCGCCCGCCCCACAGCCGATGGTCAGCCGGTCGTCGCGCGTGACCGCCGCCTGACCGTGACCGTCAGCGAGCTCGGCGGCCAGGATCTTCAGCGGCGCGCCGTTCATCGTGGTGAAAGTTCCGGGCCACGGCGTGAAGGCGCGGATCCGCCGCTCGATCGCCGCCGCCTCCTGCGCCCAATCGATGCGCCCGTCCTCGCGGGTGAGTTTGGGGGCGTATGTCATGCCCTCGTCCGGTTGCGGGACGGGGGTGGCGGGCGATGCCAACGCCATGACGATCATGCGGGCGCCCATCCCGGCCAGTGTGTCGTGCAGCGCGGCGGTGGTGGTGTGGGGTCCGATCGGCACCGCCTCCCGCGTCAGGATCGCACCGGTGTCCAGGCCCGCGTCCATGTGCATGATGGTGATGCCGGTTTCGGTGTCACCGGCCAGGATCGCGGCGTGGATCGGGGCGGCGCCGCGCCAGCGTGGCAGCAGGCTGGCGTGGATGTTCAGGCAACCGCGAACGGGCGCGCTCAGCATCGCCTGAGGCAGGATCAATCCGTAGGCGGCGACCACGGCGGCGTCCAGGTTCAGCGCCGCGAAGGCGTCCCATTCCTCGGGCATCCCGCGCAAACGGCCGGGGGTGCGCACCGGCAAGCCCAGATCGGCGGCGGCGGCGTGGACGGGACAGCGGCGCAGGGCCTGGCCTCGGCCGGCGGGACGCGCCGGTTGGCAATAGACGGCGGCGATCTCGTGTCCCGCGTCATGCAGCGCGCACAAGGCGGGCACGGCGAAATCGGGGGAGCCCATGAACGCGATCCGGCTCATCGGGCTTTGTCGTCGTCGCGCTTCTGTTTCTGCTCCTTGGCCAGGCGGCGCATGATCATGTTGCGCTTCAGGGCGGACAGATAATCGACGAACAACACGCCGTCGAGGTGATCCAGCTCGTGCTGGAGGCAGGCGCTGAGCAGGCCCTCACCCTCGATTTCGCGTTTGGCGCCGGTGAGATCGAAATAGCGGATTTTGCAGCGGGCGGGACGGGTGACCTCGGCGTATTGGCCTGGCAGCGACAGGCAGCCTTCCTCGCGCGTGGCTTGTTCCTCGCTGAGGGCGAGGATCTCGGGGTTGATGAGGGTGACCGGCGCGGGTTTGTTATTGGGCATGAGGTCGATGACGATCAGGCGCAGGCCGTGGCCGACCTGGGGGGCGGCGAGGCCGATGCCGGGGGCGAGATACATCGCGGCGAGCATTTTGGCGGCGAGGTCGCGGATGGCCTCGTCGTCGGCTTTGGCGATCGGGCGCGCTTTGGCCTTCAGAATGGGGTTGGGCGCGATCAGGATCGGGATCGGCGCGAGAGCGATTGAGGACATGGCGGGCATGTAGCCTCGGGGTCCGGCTGGATCAAGCTGGGGATTGGGCGGCGAGACCGGGGTTCCACCCCAGACCCGGCCAAGAGGCAGCGCCTCTTGGATCTCCGCCAAGGGGCATGGCCCCTTGGAACCATTGGATTCAGTCAGAATGTGTGAGGAGGCCGTCCATGACTTATCAACCGCTGCGCGGGCCTCCTCACACACTCTGACTGAATGGACAGATCCCAAAGGGCCTCGCCCTTTGGCGGGAGGTTCAGGAGGGCGGCGCCCTCCTGGCGGGTCT
>JAYVXQ010000548.1:0-9612 GCA_043785025.1 Acetobacteraceae bacterium | reverse complement strand
TTCAACTTCCGGATCGACCCGGCGTTGAAGACCGCGTTCACTCAGGCGGCGGAGGCCGAGGATAAGCCCGCGGCCCAGGTCTTGCGGGATTTCATGCGGGCTTATGTGCGAAGGCGCGCGGATGAGGCCGAGGCGCGGCGGCAGTCGCGGGAGGCGGCGCGGCATCGCCTGGATCCGGACAGCGATGACCACGTATCGCTGCGGGAATTTGAGGCGTTGTTGGACGCGGATCCCGTCGCGGATTGGAAGGCGTGAAACGAGGCGATGTCGTCACGATCGCCACGGCGGGGGATTATGGCAAGCGGCGTCCGGCGCTGGTCGTGCAGGCCGACGCGTTCCAGGATCTGGGTTCGGTGACGGTGTTGCGCCTGACCAGTGAATAGCATGATTGGCCGGCGTTTCGGGTGACCGTGCAGCCCTCGGCGGATAACGGACTTTGAAAACCCTCCCAGGTGATGATCGATCGGGTGATCGCGCTGCCGGTCGAACGGGTCGGTCAGGTTTTTGGCCATGTCGATGACGCAATAATGGCTCGGGTCAACCGCGCTCTGGCGGTATTTCTGGGATTGGCGGGGTGATCTCAGGGCGCCGCCAACCGCCCATACGTCGCCAGCGGATTGTCGATCATGATTTTCCGCGTCAGCGCCGGCGTTAATCCCGCCGGCAAAACATCGTCGCCGTCGAATTGCCAGTGCGGATAATCCGTCGAGAACAACAGCAACTCATCGCTGTCCATGTGTTCCATCAGTTTTTGAAACATCGCCTCGGATGGCGGCGCGTCGCAGGGTTGGAGGGTCAGGCGGACGTTGGATTTCACGATCTCGGTGGGGGCGCGATCAACCCAGGGCACTTCCATGCGCAGTCCCCGCCAGAATTTGGTCAGGCGCCACAGATGCGCGGGCAGCCAGGTGAAGCCGGACTCCAGTAACACGACTTTCAGCGAGGGGAATTTGGTGAACACGCCCTCGCAGATCAGGCTCGACAGCGCTTGTTGGAAAGCGGGGGCTTGGGCCGCGTAATCTTCGGTGTAATAGGTCGGCCAGCCGACGGAGGTGACGGGGTGGCGATAGGCGCTGCCGGCATGGATGCCGATGGGCAGACCGTGTTTCTCGGCCGCCGCGTAGATCGGCCAGTAATGGCGTTTGCCGAGGGGCATGTCGCCCATCACCAGCATCAGAACCTGAACAAAGCGGCGATCGGTCGCGACGCGGTTGATCTCGTCGACCGCCATTTCGGGGTTTTGCGCGGGGATGACGATGCTGGCGCGCAGGCGGGGTTCCTTATCCAGCCATTCGGCGGCCATCCAGTCATTCAACGCACGGGCGAAACCGGCACCCAGATCCTCGCTGAACAGCAATTGCACGCCGTAAAGGCAATTGGCGATGGCGATGCGGGTTCGAAACGGATCGAGCGCGTGACGGCGCAACAGATCGAGATCGGAGCCGGGTTTTTTCCCCGCGGCGCGCCAGTCAGGACGGCAGGTCAGCGGGGCGTTGATGGGGTAGGAAATCGAATCGAGTTCGCCCATGCCGCGCTGGATCGCGATGTCGCGCCAATGGTCAGTCAGATACGGAAACAAGGCTTTCAGGTTCGGCACGGCGGGGTGGATGTCGCAGTCGATGCCGCCGGGTTCGATCGTGCTCATGCTGTCATCCCCGGACGCTTGCGGTCGTGGCGATTTTGGCATGAAGTTTCGGCGATGACCACGTCCCGGCAATTGGATCTGTTCGAACCGCCGCGCATGGCCGGACGTCCAGAGCCAGCCCAGGAGCGGGTGGCCTGGGTTTGGGGCCGTGCTGGAAGCACGGGACGATCTGGAGACGCCGCGCGCGGTCGCGGTCGCGGCGGGGGTCCGGCGGCTTCTATCGTTATAGACCCGAGAGCCCGCGGCCGGGGGTGCGTCCGGTCGGGGGTACGTCCGGTCGGGGGTACGTCCGGTCAGAGGGGCGCGACGGCGAACCGCGTTGACCGTTATGAACCGGGGGGATTGTCGACCATGAATTCATCGCCGCCATAGCCGGCTTCGATCGGGATCCGTAACAGGCGGCGATGGCCGTCGACGGCGCGCAGTTCCGGCTGGACGGTGACGATGGTGGACGCGCGCGCCGCCGCGATGGCGGCCGCGGTAGTCGCGTGGTCCGCGAGTTTTTTCAGGTTCATTTCGGTCGCGAAAATCAGTTTGAAACGGCCCGCGATGGTATCGTCCAGCGCCTTCTGGGGGGTGATCCACAGCGAATCGACCGCTTCGGTGCCGTCATGAACGGCGAGATGCTCGGCCGGCGCCTTGGCCAGAAAGAACTGGGTGTCGTATCGTTTCGCCTGGTTGGCGGGCGTGATCCAGTGCGCGAAATGGGTCAGCAGATCGGTCGCCGGGGTTAAAGCATGCGCGTCGAGCATGGCGCGGAGGTCGATCTCGCCGTTGTTCAGCGCGTCGCGATGCGCGGTCTCCACGGCCAGCAGCGTTTCGGCGCCGATCAGATGCGGCGAGGCGTTGGGGCGGGCGAATAACACGCCACATTCCTCGAAGGTTTCGCGGATGGCGGCGAGGCGGTAGGCGGTGGCGTCGGGCGGGATGGTGGGTCCGATGTCCGGCAGATCGGCGGCGTAGGCGCGGTCGGAATCCTCGACGCGGCCGCCGGGAAACACCAGGGCTCCGGCGGCGAATGCGATGGCGTGATGGCGTACGACCATGAACACTTCCGGGCCCTGCGCGCTGTCGCGCATCAATACGATGGTGGCCGCTGGCCGGGCCGTCACTTGGGTCGTCATGGGTCGTTGTCCTTGTGTCGTTTGGCGCGCCGTTCGCGGTTTGGTTTAGAGCAAGTCCGCCATGACGGGAAACCTGTTATAATGTATCCCCTAAGCCGGAGACTTCGCCGTGATGGATCCCTCGCGCGCCAGCAATCCCCTGTTCGGGCCGAACCGGTTCAAGTTGGGCGTGTTCAGCGCCAATTGCGATGGCGGGTTGACGATGAGTCTCGCGCCCGAGCGGTGGCCCTGCGTGTGGGACGACCTCGCCGCGATGGTGCGACTGGCGGACGCGGCGGGGTTGGAGTTCATTTTGCCGGTGGCGAAATGGCGCGGCTACCAGGGGAAGGCCAATGTGTATGGGCGATCGTTCGAGACGCTGACGCATGGCGCGGCGCTGGCGGCGGTAACTCAGCGGATCGCGATTTTCTCCACCGTGCATGTGCCCCTGGTCACACCGGCCTTCGCGGCGAAAGCGATCGCGACGATCGATCACATCAGCCACGGGCGCGCCGGATTGAACATCGTCTGCGGCTGGAACCAGAACGAGTTCGATTTGCATGGGGTGACGATCGATCCGGAGCATCGTTACGATCACGGGTTGGAGTGGTTTGAGGTCTGGTCGAAATTGCTGCGCGGCGGGCCGGAGTTCGACTGGGATGGCGATTATTTTCATTTGAAGAAACTGCACACCGATCCGCTGTCGATCCAGCGGCCCTGGCCGGCCGTGATGTCGGCGGGATTCTCCCCCAAAGGACGCGATTTCGCGGCGAAGGCGGCGGATGTGCTGTTTCTGAACGTCACCGAGCTGGATCAAATTCCCGCGATCCTGGCCGATGTCGCGACTCATATGGCGCGGTATCAACGGACGATTTCGGTGTTCACCATGGCGCATGTGGTGTGCCGTCCCACCCGGAAAGAAGCGGAGGAGTACTTCCATTATTTCGCCGAGGAAATGGAGGATCCCGCCGGTCAGGATTATTACCGGGCGAACCGGGGTGTGACGGTGAAGGATGGCGCCCAGGAAATCGCGCGGCCGATGTTGACGCGGTTTCATCGCGCGACCGGATTGAACTACGCGGGTGCTTATCCCGGCGCCTATCCGTTCGTGGGATCGCCGGATGACATCGCCGGTGAAATGGCGCGCATGAGTGAGGCGGGCCTGGCCGGATGCACCGTGGCGTTCGTTGATTATCTGAAGGAACTTCCGTATTTCCTGGCGGAGGTCGAGCCCAGACTGAGACGTTTGGGGCTCAGGGCGGGGATCCAGACATGTTGATGCTGCCGTTTATCTTTCCGGGTTATTTATTAGGCTCGGTGCCATTCGGCGTGTTGCTGACGCGGCTGGCGGGGTTGGGCGATATCCGCGCGATCGGGTCGGGCAATATCGGCGCCACCAATGTGTTGCGGACCGGCCATAAAAGTCTGGCGCTGGCGACGTTGCTGCTGGACGGAGCGAAGGGCGCGCTCGCCGTCGGGATCTTCAAGATATTGGGTCCGCCGGGGGCCGAGGTTTGGGCTGGCCTGGGTGCGGTCATCGGCCATTTATTTCCGGTTTGGTTGGGCTTCAAGGGCGGCAAGGGGGTCGCGACCGGTCTCGGCGTCATGCTGGTCGCGGCGTGGCCCGTGGGGGCGATCGGGTGCCTGGTGTGGCTGATCGTGGCGGCGGGGGCGCGGATGTCCTCGGCGGCGTCGCTCGCGGCGTTGGTGGCGATGCCGGTGGCGGCGGCGTTTTTGGCGCCGATGCCGCTCGTCTGGCTATCATTGGGGATCGGGATCATGGTGATCGCCCGGCACCACGAGAATATCGGACGGTTGCTGGCGGGGACCGAGCCAAGAATTGGGGCCTCCGGCAAGACTGGCTGAACCAGGCCCCAGGGAGAGCGCCATGAAAATCTATTACGGTTGGATCGTTGTCGCGGTGGGCATCGTGGTCAGTTGCATCGGCATGGGCTCGATGATGTCGCTGAGCGTGTTTTTGGCGCCGATTTCGCAAACGATGGGGTGGTCGCGGACGGGGATCTCGACGGCGGCCTTGTTGAATTTCGTGGCGATGGGGGTGGGCTCGTTCCTGTGGGGCAGCCTGTCGGACCGGTTTGGCGCGCGGTTCGTGGTGCTGTGCGGCGGGGTGCTGATGGGGGTGGGCCTCGCGGCGGCGAGCCAGACGCAAAGCCTGTTGGCGTTTCAGTTGGTGTTCGGGCTGACGGTGGGGCTCGCGGCGGGCAGTTTCTATGTGCCGATGACGGCGATGACGGTGCGCTGGTTCGTCCACAATCGCTCCCTCGCCGTCGCGCTGGTTTCGGCGGGACTCGGTCTGGGATCGACGATCATGGGGCCGTTGGCGCGTTGGATCATGATGACGCATGACTGGCGCTTCGCGATGCTGGTGTTCTCGGTGATCGCCTGGATCGGCATCCTGCCGCTGGCGTTGCTGTTGCGGGAGCCTCCGGCGGACACGGCGGCGGCCTCGGGTGCCGGGGCCTCGGCGGGTCCGGCCGACATGACGGTGGGGCAGGCGTTGCGGACGCCGCAATTCGCGGCCATCGCGCTGGCGTTCTTCGCGTGTTGCGCGGCGCATTCGGGGCCGATTTTTCACATGGTGACGTATGCGATCGATTGCGGCGTCGCGGATATGGCGGCGACCACCGTGTTGAGCGTCGCGGGATTGTCGGGGCTGGCCGGGCGGATCGTGTGCGGCCTGGTCGCGGATCGGGTCGGCGCTGGCCGGACCTTGGTGGCCGGCCTGGCGGTGCAGGCGGTGGCGATCAGTTTCTATCTCATGACCAGTGGTCTGGGGAGTTTTTACGCGGTCGCGATGATCTTCGGCTTCGCGTATGGCGGGGTCATGCCGCTTTACGCGATCCTGGTGCGGGAGAACTTTCCGGGACGGATCATGGGATCGGTGTTCGGCGTGGTGGCGATGGTGTCCACGTTCGGCATGGCGATCGGACCGGTGGCGGGCGGGTGGCTGTTCGATACCTTCGGCAGCTACGCCTGGCTTTACGTGGCGTCGTGCGGACTGGGGCTGAGCGCGGTGGCGATCGCGTCGTTGATCCGGCCAATGGAGGTGCGCGGCGGCGTGGCGGCGTGAAGGTCGGGCGCTGCCCAGACCCGCCAAGTGGCTTCGCCCCTTGGATCCCCACCAGGGACAGGGTCCCTGGACCGCCATTTATGGGGGGGGGGCTTTCAGGGAAGGGGGCCATCCGAGACGTATCGACTGCGAGTAGGCCCCCTTCCCTGAAAGCCCCCCAACACGGTTCCAAGGGGCCATGCCCCTTGGCGGAGGTCCAGGAGGCGGCGCCTCCTGGCGGGTTTGGGCAGCGCCCAACCTTACCTCACCACCGGCGTCAACAATATCGTCGCGCGCGCGTCCACCACGGGCGCGTAAATCAGCCGCTCCATATCCGCGTATTGCTCGGGCGGCACGACCTGCCGGCTGATGACCAAAGACCGTGTCGCGGTCACGCTGCCTTTCGTCGCGCGATAGCGGGCGGTGAAGCGGCCAACGCTGGTGGTCACGTCCACGTCCTCCGGCAGGCGCGCGATTTCCATCCCCGGCGGCAGGGTGATCGCGGTTTCCCGGGTGGTGTCCGCGATATCCGCCAGCAAGGGCGATTTGCGCTGACTGTCCGGCGATAGTTTCATCCGGTCCCACAGCGGCGAGTAGATATCGATCCCGCCGGGCACGCGCAGGAACATCCAGCTTTCTTGCGGATTGACCGCGTGGGGACTGTGCCAATGGCCGCTCAGCGTCAGCGGATTCAGAATGTCGCGCGGGTCGGAGGCGGTGTAGTCGCCGAACCCGCCCTCGGGCGTGCCACCCAGGATCCGCCGCGCCATGTCGGTGGTGGAGGACGCGGTGGACAGCCAGCCGCGGACCATGATCTCGGCGTTCGGGCTCATGGCGAAGGTGGCGGTGCCGTCGATCGTGCCGTCCGCGCCGATCGAGATTTGCGCGTTATAGCGGTAATGG
Source organism: Acetobacteraceae bacterium (assembly GCA_043785025.1). Classification (GTDB taxonomy): domain Bacteria; phylum Pseudomonadota; class Alphaproteobacteria; order Acetobacterales; family Acetobacteraceae; genus Rhodopila. The sequence continues at coordinate 2,891 of JAYVXQ010000548.1, read as the reverse complement.
TTGGCCTCCAGCGTGGCGGGCGGGGTGCGGGCGACGCGGCCGGCTTTGGTCATGATGACGACCTGTTTGCCGGACAAACGGCGGTCCAGCGCGTCAAACCGGGCGGCGCGGTCGGTTGGGTTCAAATAATGATCGTACGCCGGTAACCAGAGGATCGCATGATTGAAATACGGCACCCATAGTGGCAGGTCGTCATAACGGTTGCCCCAGTTGATCGCCGCCATCTCGCTTTCGATCCCGCGCGCGGCGAGCAAGGCGCGCATCAGCACCACGTAATCCTTGCAGTCGCCGTAGCCGGATTTCAGCACCTCGGCCGCCATGTGCGGCACCCAGCCGTCGTCGGGGTTCAGATAGACGGCGATGTAGCGAATATTCTCGGCAACCCAGGCGTGAATGGCGCGGACGGCGTCGAGGCCGGTGCGCTCCCCCGCGATGCGGGCGGCGAGGGCCGCGATCTCGGGCGTGACCGCGGCGCGGCCTTCGGAGGCCTGGTGGATGATCGCACCGGTCGCCTCAAGGTTCGCCAGCGTGGTGCCAAGGAACAGCGGCATGAAATCCATCTGGTCGACCATGGCGGGCTCATCCTCGCGCCCGCTGGTGTTGTCGATATGGGCCACGATGTGGCGGATGCCGGCATCGGTGGTGTCCTCGACCTGGAAACCGCCGCGGGCGCGCCAGGCATAGGGGATGTCGGCGGGGATGTTGACGCGGGTTTCGTCGTGGCCGGTGTCCCACTCATAGGTGTTGAGGTTGTAGGTGTTGAGGCCAAGCAGCGGCGGGGTTTTCTGGACGAACCGCCAGACGATATGGGTGCGGCTGCCGGGGATCAGACGGGGGAACAACACCGTGGTGGTCTGGCTGTTGACGAAGCCCGGCGCGGATTGGGACGCGGCGCTTGGCCGGGTGAAGATGCCGCCGGCCTGGACCGGGACGCGAGAGCCGTCGGGCTGGTCAACCCAGGCCTCGACGACCTCCACGGATTGTTTCTCGGGGTAGAAGGTGAGGACCGAGCGATCGAGACGGCGCAAAGCGCGATCGGTGAACAGAGTGGTGTCCTGGGTGTCGGTGCGGGTGTAGGTCAGGTCGCGGTTGACGTCGAACACCTGCGACGAGCGGTCGACGCGGGCGTGGACCACGCGGCTGGACTGGCTGGGGTTGAAGACGGTCGTGGCGTCTGTCGATAGCGTTATCGCGGGATCGGTCGATAGCGTGATCGCGGGATCGGTCGATAGCGTGATCGCGGGATCGGTCGATAGCGTGATCGCGGGATCGGTCGATAGCGTTATCGCGGGATCGCGTGTGCCGGCCTGGGCTGTCGGGGACGCCAGCATGAGGCTCGCGAGCAGCAGCGCCGACCAGAACCGTGCCATGCGTTTCATCTTTCGCTGTCCTCGCGCGTCTGCATAGCAGGGGTTGGGCTCCGATGCGATTCGCGGGGGGCCGGCCAAGGGGACGCGGAGGTGGTGGGAAAAGTGATTTGTATCAACGGGTTTCACGGGATGTGGGCCGCGCGCGCCGGGTGACGAACGTGCCCTCGTGTAAAGAAGCTTAACAGGGCGCATGGGTTTGGCGGGCGTTCACCCGTCAACCGGGTTCGCGCGTCCGCCGTCCGCGGGAAAACGCCCGCTTCGACCGCTCCCGGATCTCCTGAAACACCACGTACAGCATCGGGATCAGAAACACCCCCACGCAGGTCGCGACGATCATCCCGGCGAACACCGCCGTTCCCACGGCGCGCCGGCTCAGCATCGCCGCGCCCTCAGCCCAGACGAGAGGGATCAGCCCGACGATGAACGCGATGGAGGTCATCAACACCGCCCGGATCCGCATCCGCGCGCCCGCCTGCGCCGCGTCCCGGATCGTGGCGCCCGCCTCGCGCGCCTCCCTGGAAAATTCGATGATCAAAATCCCGTTCTTGGCGGCCAGGGAAATCAGCACGACCATCCCGATCTGAGCGTAAAGATCCAGCGGCAGTCCCGAGATCAGCAATCCCGCGAAGGCCCCGACCACGCCCACCGTCACCGACAGCAGCACCGGGATCGGGATCATCCAGCTTTCGTATAGCGCCACCAGAAACAGATACGCGAACAAAACGGCCAGCGACAGAATGCCCAAGGTCTGGCCTTGCGACTGCCGTTCCTGATACGCCGTTCCCGACCATTCATAGCCATAGCCCGACGGCAGCGTTTTCGCCGAAATCTGATCCATCGCCAGCAGCGCGTCGCCCGAGGACACGCCGGGTTTCGCCCCACCATTCACCGTTACCGCGCGGTAATTATTGAACCGGCTGATGACCTGCGGTCCCAGAACGAACCGCGCCGTCGCGATCGCGCGCAACGGGATCATATTCCCCTGTTTATCGCGCACATAAATCTTATCGATCGCGGATAGATCGGCGCGATCCGCCGCCTCGGCTTGCAAGATCACCTGCCAGGTGCGGCCGAATAAATTAAAATCGTTGATGTAGAAACCGCCCAACGCCGTTTGCAACGTGCTGAAAATATCCGACACCGACAGTCCCAAGGCCTGCGCCTTGTCGCGATCGATGTCGAGCCACACAGCCGGGTTGGACGCCGTGAACGTCGCGAACACCCGGTTCAACCGCGGATCCTGATTGGCCGCCGCGAGCATCCCGCCCATCACGCTCGCCATCTCGGCGGGTTCACGCCCCTCCAAATTCTCCAACTGATATTCGAACCCGCCGCTGGTCGACAGCCCGATGATCGGCGGTAGGCTGAACGGGAAAATATTGGCGGAGCGGATTTGACTGACCCCGCCAAACACCCGCCCGATCACGGCGCGCGCGACATCGGCCGTCCCGGTGCGCTCCTCGAACGGTTTCAACCGCACCACCATGAACGCCGAGTTCGATTGATTGCCGCCATCGAGCA
>JAYVXQ010000547.1:0-2957 GCA_043785025.1 Acetobacteraceae bacterium | reverse complement strand
ACGCACCAACCGAAGCCGATACATCCCGCACCAGCGCCCCCACTGTCGCCTCGAACCCGTCCGCCGTGCGCGCCAGATCCGCCCGCCGCGCCACCTCGTTCTCGGTCTTGCGAACCTCATCCGCCTCGCGCCGGCGCACGACCTCCCGCGCATGGGTCTTGAACACGTCGACGGTGCGCGCCATCTGGCCCAACTCATCGCGCCGGCCCAATCCTGGAACCTCCTGGTTCAGGTCGCCGCGGGCGAAGGCGTCCATCACCCGGGTCAACCGCAACAGCGGGGCTGAAATCCGCCGCAGCCCCACCCACAGCGCCAGCGGGATCGTCCCCGCCACGCCCGCGCCGGTCAGGGCGACCATCAAGCGAATTGACCCGGCCGTCGTCACGCCCAGGGCGGCCGAGCCCTCATTGACGAACGTGATCAGATCGGTCACCAGGCGCCGATTGAACCGCGGCGCCGCCACGACCAACGGGCGGCAATCGGCGTTCAAGCGTTGCGCGATACGCGCATTATCCTCCACGGTCATCACCCGCGCCGCCGCGTGCAAAATCGGATCGCACGCCGCGAAGACCATGCGGTATTGGCTCGCCGCCTCGTCAGACCGTGCCTTGAATTCCGCGTGACCCGACCGCGCCAGACCGGCCCTGGCCTCGGCCAGATAGCGCTCCACCGTCGTCCGCGCTTCTTGTGCCTCGGTCAGCAATTGGGCATTGCCGGTCTCGCTGGTTTCAACCACCAGTTGATATGCGGCGGACGCGTAAGCCTGAGCGTTACTGTAGGCGCGCGCCATCCGGACCGCCGGGTCATCGACATTCGCGATCAACGCCGCATACGCGCTGTCGATCATCCCCATGCGGAGCACCGCGAAGCCCAGAGCCCCGATCGCGACCAAAGCGAACATGGCCACGATCAACCCGATCTTGGCCGCGATTTTAACGTGATCCATGGAAAAACCCCGCGTCAGAGGCTCAGGAGTTTGACTCCAAACAGGTAAAATAATCGTTTACACACGCCCCGATCTTGCCCGCGACCCTTCGCCGCCGTATCGATACCCACGCCCCCCGTCAGGACCGCCGCATGTACGTCCCCGCCCATTTCGCCGAAGACCGCCTGCCCGTCCTGCACCAGGCGATCCAATCGCACGGCCTCGCGACCCTGGTGACACTGACCGAAGACGGAATGATCGCCAGCCACATCCCGCTGATGCTCGACCCCGATCGCGGCGCGCACGGCACGCTGATCGGCCATCTCGCGCGGCCCAATCCGCAAACCATGCCCCCGATCGGCGAGGCGCTGGCGATTTTCCAGGGCCCCGACGGCTACATTACCCCCTCGTACTATGCGACCAAGCGCGAGACCGGCAAGGTCGTCCCGACCTGGAACTACATCACCGTCCACGCTTACGGCGCGCTGACCTTCATCGAGGAACCGGAGGCGCTGCTGGACATCGTCACCCGCCTTACCAATCACCACGAGGCCCCGCGCGCCGCCCCATGGGCCGTGTCCGACGCGCCCAAGCCTTTCGTCGATCTGCATCTGAAAGGCATCGTCGGCTTCGAAATCCCGATCGCCCGCATTCAGGGCAAATGGAAAATGAGCCAGAACCGGCCCGAAACCGACATCGCCGGAGTCGCCAACGGTCTTATCGCCGATGGCCGCCCCGACCTCGCCGCCGCGATGCCGCGCTGATCCAAGCCCAGTACGATCCAAGCCCAGTACATGGATTCGATTTTCAAAGGCGACCTGAAAAGCCGAGGAGGGCGGGCGCTGGCATGGGTTGACGCGTTGTTCGTGGATCACGCGATCCTGCGGCTGCCGTTCAGCAACTTCGCCACCGTCATCCCCGGCCGGCTGTACCGCTGCAATCATCCCACGCCGGGCCGGATCCGCCGCCTGACCCGGCGTCTTGGCCTGACCACGATCATCAACCTGCGCGGCCCCACCGGCACCGGATCGTATCATCTGTCCCGCGAGGCAGCGCTGGTCGCGGGCCTGACGCAGGTCGATCTGTCGATGGAAAGCCGCGGCGCGCCGCATCGCGACCGCATCCTGCGTTTGCTCGACGCGTATCGCGCGATGCCGGGCGCGGGGTTACTGCATTGCAAGTCGGGCGCCGACCGCGCCGGCCTCGCCGCCGGCCTGTGCCTGATGTTCGAGGGCCGCTCCGCCGCCGAGGCGCTGACGCAGCTGTCCTGGCGCTTCGGCCATATCCGCCAGGCGCGGACCGGCATCCTCGACGCGTTCTTCCTGCGTTACCAGCGCGACGCCGAGGGGCGGATCCGCTTCCTGGAATGGCTGGAGCACGAATACGACCGCGACGCCCTGACCCGCGATTTCCACGCCAATGGTCTGGCCAGCTTCATCAACGACTGGGTTTTGGCGCATGAATAGCCCGGCGCGCGCGACCGTGGCCCGAACGCGGGATGACGTTGGGCGGGATCGCGTTAGGCTGGGGCGAAACCCGGCGGTAACCAGCGGACGGATATGACGCCTCACCATGCCGCCTGAAGCTCCCTCTCGGTGCGAAACGGCGTCCGTGGCGCGGGAGCCGTCATGACGCTGAAATACACTGAGGCTGGGAACTATACTGAGGCTGGATCGACCCAATACCGCGCCGGATCCGGCGTCGGCCGCATCATGGGCTGGGGCGCGATCATTGCCGGCGCCGCTGGTTTGTTTCTGTGCCGCTCGGTGTTTTTCGATGTCGCCGGCCTTGCGGCGTCGTTCGTTTCACCGCCCGCGGCGATCGCGCTGACCCCGGTGATGACCGAAAAACGCACCGCCCCGAAACCGGCGGCGATCGAGGCGCGCGATTCCCCGCCGATGGAGCCGATGCCCACCCGCATCGATCCCCGCCCGCGCGCGAATTTGGTGACGCGCGAGACGCAACCCGCCGCCACGCCTGTTGTCGCCGCGCCCGCTGTCCCCACGCCCGCGCCCGTTGCCGTGGCCCGCGC
>JAYVXQ010000546.1:0-9627 GCA_043785025.1 Acetobacteraceae bacterium | reverse complement strand
TCATTTCAAGGGCATCCGCCACAGCGCGACTTATGATCCCGGCATCGCGCCGACGGCTCCCCCTGGCGCGCCGCCGGGTCTGTTTCTCGACCCCATGTTCCGGCGCGGGGTCGCGCGGACCGGACAGCTCGGGTTCACGTTCGAGGCATGGTGCTATCATCCGCAACTACCGGAACTCGCGGATCTGCTGCGCGCCTGTCCGGATCAGAAGATCGTGCTCAACCACCTCGGCGGTCCGCTTGGCGTCGGACCTTATGAAAGCAGGCGCGACGAGGTGTTCGCGCAGTGGGCTGGGTCGATGCGCGAACTCGCGGCGTTCCCGAACCTGTCAGTGAAATTGGGCGGACTGGCGATGAACGTGAACGGGTTCGGCTATCATCACCAGGTCCTGCCGCCGGGCTCGGGGGAGATGGCGTCGGCATGGCGGCCGTATATGGAAACCGCGATCGAGGCGTTCGGCGCGGCGCGCTGCATGTTTGAAAGTAATTTCCCGGTCGATAAGGGGATGTGCGCGTATTCCGTGCTGTGGAACGCGTTCAAACGGATCGCACAGGGATGCACGGCGGCGGAAAAGGCCGATTTATTCCATCGAACCGCGGCGCGGTTTTATGCGCTGGCGGAGCCCGCGTGAGCGGCCGGCTCTCGGGTTTTATACTGACGGCCGCCGGTGCCGTGCTGGTTTCGCGTCGCCGCCGGTCAACCCGTTGGTTTTACTTCGGGAATAACCTGACGGACGGCCGTATTCGATAAAAAATCGGCGTGGGTTGTGGATGTAACCCTCAGGCAACCTTCAAACGTTCAGGTTTGGTGTGTTCAGATCGTCAGCGGGTGAACCGCGCGCGGTCCGACGACTTCGCTGGTTAAGGACGCAAGGTGGCCGAACCGATTCCATTCCTTGGGCTGTGGCCGACCACGGGCGATCAGACGATCGTTCCGTGTTCAGACCGCATTTCCAGCGCCCGTGGCCCTGGGAGCCAGCGGTGATGTCCGGACGGCAGCCCGATCCCGCGGCCCCTATGAACAGCCCAGTACGGCCCTATAAGCGCCGCGCGGCGGATCGCGGGTTCCGCCGCACCACCGGGGCGGTGCGGGCGACGTTGCCTCTGGTCGCCGCCTTCCTCGTGCCCGCGGTGCTGTATGTCTCGGGCCAGGCGTATGGTTTGCAGCAGGATTTGCGCGAATCCTCGCGTCACCACGCGATCTGGAACGCCAGCCAGGCGATCACCGCTTATGCGCGTTTGCATCAGGCGGTCACGCTGGTGAATGACACGGGCGGTCCGGCGGAGGTTCAGACCCGGTTCGACACTTTTTCCCTCCGTGTCGCGGGGTTGCGGGACGGGGAGTTGGGGGCGGCGATCGACACCATCCCCGAAATGACGCCGCTCGTGGCGCGGCTGGAGACCGATCGGACGCAGCTGCGTGGTTTGGTGCGCGCGATCGAGCGGCAGAGCGATCCGACATTGATCTCCCGCCTGATGACGGCGGAGACGGCGGAATTGGTGCGGCTGTCGGAGATCGCCAACCACGCGGGGGCAATGCGGGCCGAGCAGGATGAGCAAACGCTGGAACGGCTGCGCCGGTTGCTGACCAGCCTGCTGGTGGCGCTGGTGCTGACGGGTTTGCTGTTGATCGTCACGCTGGTGCGCCGGATCCGGGAATTGAACACGACGCGGGTCACATTGCAGTCGACCGCCGATGGGTTGCGGGAGGCGCTGGAGACGGCCGGTCGCGCGGATGCCGCCAAGGCTCGGTTCATCGCCACCGTCAGCCATGAAATCCGCACGCCGATGAACGCGGTGATGGGCCTCGCCGACGCGCTGCTGGAAGACCGGCTGCCGAAGCAGCAGCGGGAAATGGTCGACATGATCCGCGAATCAGGCGGCAGTCTGCTGCGGATGCTGGACGATATTCTGGACTACTCGAAGCTCGATTCGGGCCGGATGACGATGGAGAAAAAGCCGTTCTCGCCTGAGGCGGTGACGGCGGCGACCGTCGCCACCATCGGCTCCCGCGCCCGGGAAAAGGGGCTGACGATCGTCGCCATCCCCGCACCGGGTCTGCCGAAATCGCTGTTGGGGGATCCTGGCCGGATCGGGCAAATTCTGCTGAATCTCGCCGCCAACGCGGTGAAATTCACCGAGGACGGTGGCGTCACGGTACAGGTGCTGTGCCCCGAGCGGGATGAGCGGCAGGCGACGATCGAATGGGTGGTGACGGATACCGGCGTCGGCATCAGCGCGGATCAGATCGACCGGTTGTTTAACGATTTCGTGCAGGCCGATGAGACGATCGCCGGACGGTTCGGTGGCACCGGTTTGGGTCTGGCCATCTGCAAGCGGCTGACCGCGCAGATGGGAGGGACGATCAGCATCGAATCGACGTTCGGCGAGGGCTCGCGCTTCCGGGTCCGGTTGCCGTTCCGCATCGCGCAGACGCCGGCGGATCGGGCGCCTCCGGTGGCTTCGGCGGCCGAATTGTTCCAGGCGAAATTGCGCCAGTTGGGGCGGGTGCCCCGGGTACTGGTGGCCGAGGACAATCCGACCAATCAGTTCGTGATCCGCCAAATTCTGACGCGGGAGGGCGTGACCCCCCACATGGTCGCCGATGGCCGCGCCGCCGTCGACGCCGCGCACGCCGAGCGCTTCGACGTCATCTGCATGGACATGCGGATGCCGGAAATGGATGGGCTGGAAGCCAGCCGGATGATCCGCTCAGGGCGCGGGGCGTCGGCCGGCGCGCCGATCGTCGCGCTGACCGCGAGCGCGTTTCCGGAGGACGTGCAGGCTTGTCAGGACGCGGGCATGAACCTGTTTCTGCCCAAGCCGGTGCGCAAGGAAGCGTTGCTGGACGCGCTGCTGCGGATGTTGACGGATTATCCGGCCGCGGATCGTCACGTGTTCGAGGACGAACGGGCTGAACCCGAGCCGGTTCAGCACGGCGCTTTGTAGGATCTGAGGTCGATCAGCCCGTCACGCGATCCGTCGTGAGCCTCGCGGTTTATGGCCCGCGTTTACGCCGTGGTGGCGCGCGGTCGGTGTTTCCCCGATACGGCGGTCTGGGCGGCATCGGCCCGTCGCTCACATGCACGATCCGGGGATCGGGCGCCGTCAGATGGACGGTGGCGGCGGCGAAGGCGGCGCTCGCGGCGCGGGTGATTTCAAAGCGGGTGTCGGTGTCGAAGACACGGATGCCGCCGATGTCGCGTTTCGTGACGCCACCCAATCGGCACAGTAACGGAACAATCCATTTTGGGTCGGCATTTTGCTCGCGGCCCAGTGAAATGCGGAATTGGACGAAGTCGGTGGAAAGGGGGGGAGGGGAGGGCGTTGTTTCGGGGACGTTCCAGACCGGTTCTCGGACCGGCTTTTCCCGGGCGGGCTTGCGCGGGGCCTGTTGCACCGGCGCGGGTCTCGGGGCGGGGGTCACGGTCTCGGCTTTTGGCAGTTGGCTGCGCCACAGGCGGGACAAAGCGGCGGCAATGACGATGGGGTCGTGCGCGGCGAGCAGAGCCTCCGCACCCGCGCGTTCGGCGTCGTTCGGGGTTTCCAGCCAGGGGCCGGTCAGCAGACGTTGCTGGTCGCGCGCGGAAATGTCCTCGGCGGTGGGGACGTCGGGCCAGAGCGCGTGAACGCGGGCCGCACTGGTGACCTGCTCGGCGCGGCGGCGTTTCGAGAAGGGGACGATTAATACAGACACGCCCTTGCGGCCGGCGCGGCCGGTGCGGCCGCTGCGATGAAGTAAGGTTTCCGGGTTGGTGGGGAGGTCGGCGTGCACGACCAGATCGAGGTCGGGTAGATCGAGGCCGCGGGCCGCGACGTCGGTGCAGACGCCGACCCGGGCCCGCCCGCCGCGTAATGCGTCGAGCGCGGTGGTGCGCTCGTGCTGGCTCAGCTCGCCGGACAGCATGACGGCGGAGAATCCGCGCTCCAGCAGCGCGTGATGCAGGCGGCGGGTCGAGTCGCGAGTGGCGCAGAAGACCAAAGCGGCGGGGGCCTCGTGCCAGCGGAGGATGTTGACCAAAGCGGCCTCCGACTCGTGGCCGGAGACGGCGATCGCCTGATACTCGATGTCGCTGTGCGGGCGGGCGCGGTCGATGGTGTCGATGCGCAGCGCGTCGCGTTGGTATTTGCGGGCGAGTTTGGCGATGTCGTGCGGGATGGTGGCGGAGAATAACAACGTGCGGCGCTCGGCGGGGGCGGCCTGGAGGATGAATTCCAGTTCTTCCTGGAATCCGAGGTCGAGCATTTCGTCGGCCTCGTCCAGCACGACGACCTTGAGCGCGGACAGATCGAGGTTGCCGCGGCGGATGTGATCGCCGAGGCGGCCGGGCGTGCCGACCACGATGTGGCAGCCGGCGTGCAGGGCGCGGGACTCGCCGCGGATGTCCATCCCACCCACGCAGGAAGCGATGCGGGCGCCGGCGTAGAGCCAGGCGAGCTCGGTCTGGACCTGCAGCGCCAGTTCGCGCGTGGGGGCGATGGCGATGGCGATGGGCGCTCCGGCGGGGGGCATGGCGCCGTCGGGCATGAGGGTCGCGGCGGCGGCGAGGCCGAAGGCGACGGTCTTGCCGGATCCGGTGCGGGCGGAGACCAGCAGGTCGCGGCCGATGGCGTCGGGTTCGAGTACGGCGGATTGGACGGCGGTCGGTTCCAGATAGCCGCGCGCGAGGAGGGCGGCGTCCAGACGGGGATGGACGGATGGGAAGGGCATGCGGGGGGATTTAGGACGATCCGGGGTTGGGCGCCATTGGTGGGTTGGTCTTGCCAGGATGGATGGGCCTTGGTATGGCCGGGGTTCCGCTGGAGGCGGAGATGGGTGCATAGCTCAGTTGGTAGAGCAGCTGACTCTTAATCAGCGGGCCGTAGGTTCGAACCCTACTGCACCCACCAATCTTTTCAATAGGTTACACGTCCATATAGATTATTTAAAATTCCCCACATTGTTTGCGGACCCCATGCGGACCCGCCAGTGGCATGTTCCAAACTCGCGGAGGATCGTGGAATTAAACGCCCTCGGATGCAGGACATGATCGATACGCGGCTAGATGCCGAGCAGGCCAATCGTCGACGCAAGATCGAGTTCGAAATGCCGAATCTGTCAATAAATCCAGCAGCTGACGATGGCGCATCTATATCGCGCCCTCCGCTGTCAGGAGGAGCAATTGACCCTAAAAACCAGGTTGTGCCGAAACACAGGTCATGTCCCACCCATATTCAGTTGTTTGCTTTCGAGACCTCCGAGATCCAAAATGGCCGTCAGCTACCAAATGGACCGACTCCATGCCTCAGGGAAGCAAGCCCGGGAGCGTCGCGGTGGCCGCCAAAAGGGTACCAAAAACCGGACCACGATCGAGCAGCAGATACGCGCCAAAACGGGTATCAGCACAGTAAGGGAAACTGGGGTGATGCCGCTTGATATCATTCTGACCGTCGCCAGAGGAGGAAAGGCGGCGGCCGAAATTTCTGACCGCCAATTCGCCGCCGCGCCCGATCTTCACGCCCGATTGTCGGCTGTGGCCGTGAAGGATGTAACGCCGCAGGATCCCGACTTCCTCCGCCGTCAGGCCGAGGTCCGCGCGATGCTTATCGCGCGGTTGGAGGAGATTGCGGTCCCTGAACCGTTGTGAACACGGTGGCGGGTGCGCGGCGCGGGCATCAACTATAGTGCGCGTGGACAGCCCCGTGTACTGCCAGGGCGGGGTTGCATCCACAGCCAGTTGCACGAGGGTGGTATCGCCCGTGACGTTCCGTCCGTCACTCCCAAGCGATCCAGGGTGACGCTGGCGGTAATGGTCATCGATAGCAGGGCGCGCCGCGAACACGCGACGGTCTTTGGCCATCCTTGACCGCATTCCAACCGCCGTCCTGAGATTCTCCGCCCGGGACGACGAAACGCCGTTTGGCTGGACAAGGAAACTATCGGGGAGAGGGAGGCTGGCCATTACGACCCACACTACACGGCCTACACTGAGCGGCGGAGGCACGATAATTGTTACGGCAATTTCACGATCAAGAGGTTCTAAACGGACCTATTTCGGCAAGCGCCGCCGCATAGCAACGACACTCAAGCCAGAGTTTAATCGGGAGTGGGACCGGATCGTTCCCATGCACGGAACCTGTGCGACCGCGCCGTTATCCCTGTTCAGCCGACCAAACCGATTGAGCCAACGTAAAGTGATCCAGAAAACAGCGTGCCTCAACCTTTCTTGATCGTTCGCCGAATTCGAAACGAGACTCCTTGTGCCTCGGTGAAAATCAGCGACGTGTAATATTTTAGGGAGATATGTCCGATCAATGGTAAAATCGATCGCTGAGTTCTGGGGGAAAGCACGTCCTGGCGCGTGTTCCCCGCGCACGCGGGGATATACCGGGCGTCATGCGCTTCGGTTTGGTATGGGCGGTGTGTTCCCCGCGGACGCGGCAGACGAAGTGTCCCGAGGACCGGACAAAATGGAATCTCCTCGCACCGCACGTTCCAATAGGCATTAAACGATGAGCCCCACGAAGGCGCTGATCGTAATCCCGGCTTCACACGACCACGATTGACCCATCAGATTCGCGACGTGGAGGCGGCAGACCGTCGCGGGCAAACATCCCTCGCATAGCCGCATCGACAGGGTCCCCGCCGGCGCCGGCTCCTCCGTCTTGCCTCAGCATCTCCTGCCGGCTCGCCGAATCCTCTTCAGTATCGCCCATGGGCCAAAGTGCCCGCGCCGCGAGGCGTCTTTTGCGTTGCATCAAGTTATGCAGCAGGCAATCGTGTCCCGCGACAATCAGGATGGGAATCTCGTTGCGGGGCTGTCGGCGTAGGGAGGGCGTCGCCTTACGGTCGAGCCCGCGTGGGCGCGGCGCGTTGCCGCGCCAAGCCGTCATGCCGGAATTCGCACGATGATCTGGTGATGCGCGGTCACCCCGATCTCGCCACGCTGCTCACCGTGCGTTTGGTTGTCGCTGTGATAGACCAGCAGAACGGCGTTATCGTGGGTCAGCGGACGAGGTGATAGCAGGCTGATGGTGGCACTACCGTTCGTGTCGGCTGTGAAGCTGTTGCCTTTCCCGGCGCCATCCGAAGGGGTGAAGCCGATCGGCTTCTGATCGAAATGGTTTTCGAACAGGCTATAGACGCCGTTGGGGCGCAACTGGGTGAATTGGCAATCGATCTTTGCGCCGGTCCCCGTTGGCGCGATCTTCACGGAGCCCTTGGCCGCTAACCAATCCGCCAGGGTGAAGCCCAGGCTCTTGCCCTGCGCATTGAAAGCCTCGACATCGAACGGCCCGGCAACCAAGGCAGGACGGAAGCCGGCCGCGTGCGGGATATTTTGCGGCCCGACAGCGGCCTGGGCAGACGCATCCCTGACGAAAGCGTGTGGATCAAGCGGTTGCGCCAGGTGCAACTCGTTCGAGAAAAAGACGGCGTGCAGGATGAACCGGAGGTCCAATCCGGCCGGTGCCGCGGCAGCACCCCGGCTCATCGCCAAGGGCGCGAGGCCGACCATCGAAGCCGCTCCAAGAATCCGCCGCCGCGTGATCGTCCGCATAAAGTCATTCCTTCTGTGTTTTCTGATTGGTCGCTTCAAGACGGGTGCGTTGCATCCCGCCTATTTAGGCTGGCCGCTTGAACCAGCGCTGAATGAGTGCATCGAGCGAGAGTGATCCAGCGCCGCGGCCCATGAGCACAAGTTGCATCGCCGCCCACTGAATATGTGTCGGCCACGCCTCCGGAAACACGAAGATCTCGATCACCATGGTCATGCCGAAGAGCGCCAGCGCGGTGAAGCGGGTGACGAGACCCAACACCAAGAGCGGCGGTGTCACCAGTTCCATTGTCACCGCGAGATACGCGGCCAGATCAGACGGCAGCAGAGGCACCTGATAGGTGTCGCCGAACATATAGAGCGTGGTGTCCCAGTTGGCCAAATGCGACTGTGCCGAACTCCAGAAGACCTGAGCGAGCGCGATACGGGCCGTCAGGGCGATCAGCCAATAGGGAATACGGTCGAACAATCCGATGATGGCGCCGATCATTTTCATCAGCCCGTTTTCGGCGCCCACGGGCTTGCTTGCTGTCATACTCATCGGTTCCCTCCTGGGCCTTGCTGGGTGAGGTGTTCTGGCAGGTCATAGCGACTGAAGAGGCCGTGCTCAATAAAGCCTCCGAGGAGTGGTGCGGCATCGTCGGGTGGAACAAGATCGAGCGCATCGGCGAGAGGCCGCCCGTCGGTCAGGGCGCAAGCAAGGCGGTAGGCGAACGGCGACATCGTCAGGAGGGTCAGTCCGTCGCTGCCCCGCAGGACGGCCAGGACATCGCCCGCCGCCGCGATGTCGATGGCGGCCAAACCCGATGCACGTGCCTCCGCGTCTTCGTTGAGCACAGCCTCCCAGATCGCCTTGGCGGGATGCGCCAGCGCCAGCAGTGACAGCGATGGATGCGGTGTGAATCGCAGATCCGCCTGCTGTGACCCCGGCACGCCGAGCAGCGCGCTGGCTGTGAGCGCCGGGACGTACGGGGCATGCAAGGCCAGGTTCACCGCCCATTCCAACCGCGCCACGTCGGCAAGATAGGCAATGCCCTGCGCAGGCTCGAACGCGGCGAGGAAGGTCGGGAACGCCGCGCCATATTCGTAAAGGTCAGCCGTCATCGGCGGCGTGTCTGGAATAAACTGAGCGGCGGCGGCGGCAAAGAAATCGGCGCCCACCAGGCGCTCGATAGCCGGGAACGTCAGACGCAACGCGCCGGTGAGGTTGCCGAGCACATTGTTGCGGTAGATGCGCAGGCGGGCGGCGGCGTCGAGCGCTCCGCCGATTACGGTCGATGGTGGTGTGTCGCCGCCGACCAGCAACGCCGTCCGCATCGTGCGCTGGAACTCAAGCAGCGAGGCCATCGCGGCCTCTTGCAACGCGGCTGGCCAATGCGCGCTGCGCCAACGCGGCTTCCCCGAGCAAGACCGGCAGAGTGGGAATCGCGGCGTCCCATTCGATCAGCGTGGGCCGGGGTCCGATGACACGCAAAGCGGTCTCGAAGAGGGACCACACGGCTGGCGCCACTGCCCGGTCATGCGTGTCGAGCAGCAGCGGCGCCGGGTCGCCACCGGCTTCGCTGTGACCACCTAGGTGGAACTCGCCAATGGCATCGGCCGGCAATGCCCGGAGATAGCGCTCGGCGTCCCATCCATGATTGGTCGCGCTGACAACGATGTTGTTGACGTCGCAGATCAGGCCGCAGCCGGTTCGCACGGCGAGAGCGGTCAGGAATTCCGGTTCTGGGATGGTCGAGTGCTGGAACTGCAGATAGGTGGAGGGGTTCTCCATCAGAATGCGTCGCCTGAGTGCGGTCTGCACTACATCCACGTTTCGGCAGACGACATCGAGGCTCTCGTCGGTCAACGGCAATGGCAGAAGGTCGGCCAGAAAATTATGATCGACCGTGCCCCACGCGAGGTGTTCGGACATCAGCCCGGGATCAATCCGCTCGGCGAGATCGACGATACGCGCGAGATGGCGAAGGTCGACGCCTTGGGCGCTGCCGATCGACAGCCCGACGCTGTGCAGCGAGATCGGATAGTCGGCCCGCACCGCCTCAAGCACCGCGAGCGCTGGGCCATTCAGATAGTTCTCGCTGTGGACCTCG
>JAYVXQ010000545.1:0-2958 GCA_043785025.1 Acetobacteraceae bacterium | reverse complement strand
AGGTGGCCACACCTGATCGGATGATGCTCGCCAAAACAAATCGTTAGAGCGGTTTCCGTGAGCCAACGCGATCGGAAACCGCTCTAAACCCGATCAGCGGGCTTTCCGGCGCAGGCGCGCGAGGCCCGCGACGCCGATCAGCAATAAGCCCAGAGCACCCGGTTCCGGCACGCTGGTTTGGGTGCCCTCGCCGAGGAAGGTCAGGCCGTCGACGGTGTCGATGGTGACGCCGAGATTGAGCGGGACGATCGGGTTGAAACCCGCGTTCAGCGCGTTGCCCGCGAGATCGTAAGGCACCACCTGACCGCCCAATTGACCGACCCAGAGAATAGCGGAGTCGGGATCGTAGGCCAGCGCGCCCGCCAGTTGCGGCGTGATGAAGACCGGGGAGAACACGTTGGTCGCGGGATCCCAGGTGCCGACCTGACGCGCGTCCCAGTTGGTGATCCACAATGTGGAGCCGACCAGCGCCATGCCGACGACGTTGCTTCGCGGCAGGGTTTGCAGGACCGCGCCGGTGATTGGGTCGATCTTCTGAATGTTGTCGTTGTAATGGGCGTGATACAGCGAGCCATTGGCGAATTGCAGTTCCTCGTTACAACAGACGTTGGGGAAGCCTCCGGTGACCGAACTCAGCAGGTTGCCGTTGTAGTCGATCCGCCGCAGCGTGTTGGTGTTGGGATCGCCGGAATACAGAAAGCCGGGACCGTCGCCGAGGCCGTTGAGCGGGAAGGTGAGGACGATATTGGTCTGGCTGACGAAGTTGGCGCCGTTGACGGTGGCTTTGATGAGGTAGGATGTGGCGACGCCGCCGAACTCCTCGGTGTCGGTGCCGATGAACAAGGTTCCGGATCGCGCGGGCGTGGCGGCGAGGCAGGCGAACAAGAGAAGCAATGAAATGACGCGGTTCATGGTCTGTTTCTCCCTATGCGGCTATTTGTACATTTTTTTAACGAACGTCCTAAAAACTATGCAATTACTGGGCCGGATCTTAAAAGTGAGTATTTTCAGTGGTTTGAGGATGTGATTTGATGAGTATGTCACAAATATGTAAAATATTCCGACGTTAATCATCATGAAAGAGACGAAATCTGTTTAACAGGATTTTCACGATGGACGTCGGACCGTGGTATCGCGACGGGCTGGCCGGGAAGGAGGATGTGGAATGACGGACACCGTGCTGCTTCGGCGGGATCGGGATGGGATCGCGATGCTGACGTTGAACCGTCCCGCCGCGCGCAATGCGCTGTCGCTGGAATTGCTGGCGGCGTTGGCGGCCGCGCTGGCCGATATCGCGGCGGATGACGCGACGCGGGTCGTGGTGATCGCGGCGAACGGGCCGGCGTTTTGCGCGGGCCATGATATGCGCCAGATGCGGGCGGCTCCCTCGCGCGCGGCGTATGAGGCGGTGTTCGACCAATGCGCCCGGGTGATGATGGGGATCGTTGCGCTGGCCAAACCGGTGATCGCGTCCGTGCACGGGATGGCGAGTGCCGCGGGCTGTCAGTTGGTCGCGACCTGCGATCTGGCGGTGGCGGCGGAGACGGCGACATTCGCCACTCCGGGGGTGAATATCGGGCTGTTCTGTTCGACGCCGATGGTGGCGGTGTCGCGCGCGGTGGGGCGCAAGGCGGCGATGGAGATGCTGCTGACCGGCGATGCGATCGACGCCGCGCGCGCGCGGGAGATCGGATTGATCAACCGGGTCGTTCCGGATTTGGCACTGGAGGATACGGTGCGGGCGCTGGCGCGTCAGATCGCGTCGAAAAGTCCGTTGACCCTGGCGATCGGCAAGGCGGCGTTTTACCGGCAGGCGGAGATGGATCTGGCGGCGGCGTATGCGCACACGTCCGAGGTGATGACGCGCAACATGCTGGCGCGTGACGCGGGGGAGGGGATCGATGCGTTCCTGGAAAAACGGACGCCGCTCTGGACCGGGACTTGATCGGTCCGCGGTCTCGCCTCAAGTAACAGGATGATGAAAGACCCGTATGAAATTCTCGGCCTGACGCGCGGCGCGAATGAGGCGGCCGTGAAGGCGTCGTATCGCAAGCTGGCGAAGAAGCATCACCCGGATCTGCATCCCGGTGATCCCAAGGCGGCGGAGCGGTTCCAGGAGTTGAACACCGCCAACGATCTGTTGTCGGACCCCGAGAAGCGGGCGCGCTTCGATCGCGGGGAGATCGACGCGGAAGGCCATGAGATGGGGCCGCGCATGGGTCCTGGCGGGCGCGCGGGGGGACCTTTTTCCGGCGACTTTCAGCCGGGACGGCCGAACGCGGGATTTTCCGAGGAGGATCTGGCGGCGTTTTTCTCGCGCCATTTCACCGAGGGCGGGCCGCGCGCGCGGGCCCGGGGCGCCGATCTGAATTATCATCTGAACCTGGGGTTCGGGGAGGCGGCGACGGGCACCTCGCGGCGGGTGCAGATGCCGGATGGGCGGGCGCTGGACGTGAAAATCCCCGAGGGGATCGAGGATGGGCATTCGATCCGGCTGAAGGGCCAGGGGCGGGCGGGCATGGGCGGCGGCCCAGCGGGGGATGCGCTGATCGAGGTGATGGTGGCGCCGCATCCGTTTCTGAAACGGTCGGGCGACGATGTGCTGATGGATTTGCCGGTGACGTTGAAGGAGGCGGTGCTCGGGGCGTCGGTGTCGGTGCCGACGGTGAAGGGGGCGGTGAAGGTGACGATCCCTCCGGGCTCGGGCGATGGGACGAAAATGCGGCTGCGCGGCCGGGGGATCCGCGAGGGGCATCAGATGGTGACGTTGAAGGTGGCGGTGCCGCCCGCGAACGAACCGGCGCTGGCGGCGTTTTTGCGGGAGTGGGAACCCGAGACGCCGTTCGATCCGCGGGCGGGTATGGATGAGGTCTGATCAGTGATCGCGGTTTCCGATCGCGTTGGCTCACGGAACCCGCTCCAACGATTTGTTTTGGCGAGCATCTTTATCCGATCAGG
>JAYVXQ010000544.1:0-2978 GCA_043785025.1 Acetobacteraceae bacterium | reverse complement strand
GCATCCCGCACCGGCGGCTGCTGGCCGAACTGGCCATCTGGATCGAAGCGGAGGACGTGTTGCGGTTGATCGCGTTCTGGTTGGATGGGTCCGCCTCGCCGGGCCGCGGGATCGCGCAAGGCGGGCCGATCTCGCCATTGCTGGCGAATCTCTATCTTCACCCACTGGATCGTCTGCTGGTCGCGGCGGGGCATGAACCGGTTCGCTACGCGGATGACTTCGTTGTTCTCGCCGCCGGCGCGCCCGCGGCGGAGCAGGCACGCCGGATCGCGGAGGGGGTGTTGCAGGAGCGCGGGCTTCGCCTGAAGGCTGAGAAGACCCGGATCGTCCCACCCGGCGTGCCCTTTCAATTCCTGGGTGAGACGTTACGTGCGGGAAGTGTGCCGCGGGCGCGATTGCCGTGATGGCATCGGGCGGCGATTCAGGACTGCCAACGACATTTTCCTGGCGGCTTGGCGGGGATCCGCGGCCGTCGCTGTTCCAGGCATTTCCATTGGGCCACGCGGTACGA
This sequence comes from Acetobacteraceae bacterium, assembly GCA_043785025.1. Lineage (GTDB taxonomy): Bacteria > Pseudomonadota > Alphaproteobacteria > Acetobacterales > Acetobacteraceae > Rhodopila. The sequence continues at coordinate 2,467 of JAYVXQ010000544.1, read as the reverse complement.
AACGCGGTCATGCGGGCCGGTAATGTCATCGGGCTGACGCGGTTGCCGGACGCATTGCATGGTGGGCCTGGGCGCCGGGAACACGATCATGCGTACTGGCTTTCCGAAGACCGCGACGGCGATGGCCTTATCGATCATGTCACGGTGCACGCGAACTCTGGATTGCCCCAACCGGTGGTGGCCGCGCTGGCCGGAGCCGGTTCGGTGTGGCTGGACAGGGCGGCAACCTGGGAACTGATCCCGTGGACAATGGGCTGGCCAGGCGCGGAAGGGCTGCTGGGCTCCGCCCGGATCTGGCACGCGGCAACGGCCTACGTGACACCGCTGTGGCGAACAACGCCCGGCGGCCGTGAGCGGCTGGGACTCGATGCCGAGGCGCAATTGCGCGGAGAACTGGCGGCTCGCGGGATCCCGGCTCCGGTCCGGATCATATGGCGGAAGCGAATGCGTGTGCCCGGCGCGTCCCTGGCACCCGTTGGGTTCGTCGTCTCGGTGCTCACGCGAAAGGCGCCGGCAGACGCGTTTCAGGGCGCTCCGACCTTGATCTTCGCGGAGCCGGTGACCGGGCCTCTTGCCCTCGGCTTCGGAAAACATTTCGGTTTGGGACTCATGAAGCCCGAGAGGCCGCCGCGCACGATGCCCACGGGATTGCGGCCGTGAGTTTTGTTTCTCCGGTTCGCGGATCGATTCCGGGCATAAAACGCGGCCAGGCGATCCGAACCGGCACGCCTTCAAGCGATCGATTTCGGACGCCGCGATGGGTTCAATTTTCAACGCCGATTGACATCCAGCTTCGCCGGCTGCGCGACGCAGTGGCGGCAGCCGTTGGTGATCGATTATGAGCAAGGGTAAGTGACTGCCCGAAGCACCGGAACGCGCCATGCGGGACGCTGAAGGCGCGGTGTCAAAAAGCAGATAACCCCGGCCGCCGTCCGGGCCTGCGTCCGCCCCCGCACGCTCCCGCGGGTGCTGCCGACAATAGCCGGTCACTTCTTTAAGCAGTCGGTTTAACCACGATTCTTATGCTACTCAGGGCAAGTAATCTGCTTGCGTCAAGCTTATTACGGCCTTCGTCAAGGGTGCGGACAAAAAAAAGTCCTGGAGCGTCTGGAAGTGCGGTTGTGCCGCGATTACATGCCATGGCGGTCCCCATGGCGAAAGGAGCCAGTCAATGCGTTAGCCAGCCCACCGCACCACACGACCGCGTTCAACCGATCACTGCATCAGGTAATCAACTGGAGTGACAAACATGAAAAATTTAGTCGAATACGCAACAAAAATATTGCAATTGCTTCGCGAGATTCTCGTGATTCTCGCGATAGTCCATCGCTGGTGGATCGGTGGACCTATGGGAGGCTGATCTACCCCCGGGGCAGCGGAACCCTCCCCCCTCCCACACGGAGCGCCAGTAAAGTGTGACCGCGCCGGAAGTGATCGAACAACCGATCACTGCAGCAGGAAGACTGCGACTGTCGCAATGAAGCGGCGCGGCCACGGCCACCCTGATACCACCGGGGCTGACCCCGGGCAAGCTTTCTGTCCAGAGATGCCAGGGAGGATGGGCCGGGTGCGCCAGCCGCGTTCACTTTCCAACCGAATCCGGCTGAACAATGGCGCTACGGCGAAACCTGCGACAATGCCTCTCTCCGAAATTGTGTCGCCATCCCTGAATTTCCACCAATCCGATCGAACGCCTGAACGGGGAACTCAAACGACGCGCCGATGTTGTGGGCATCTTCCCCAACGAGGAGGCCATCATCCGCCGCATGGGCGCGATCCTGCTGGAGCAGAACGACGAGTGGGCTGTCCAGAGGGGACGTTGCATGACGCTGGAAACCATCGCGTTCCTGAGCAATACTGGAGACGGTCAAACTGTCCATCGCGACACGCCGACAAATCCGGCCAGACCCGCAGGAGATCGTGAGGAAGCCAAGGCTCCTGCACCACGTCCAGGGACACGATCCCAGCCAGCATGTCGCGTAAGCGTCGAAGATGCCTGAGTCGATTGCCAACGACCGGATTCGACGCCGTCATCCGTATAAAACCAGCCGGGCGATCTCGATCGGCACGTGGCAGGGGTCTACCGCACGATTTGCTCCCGCGCCTGCCGTTGCGCATTGCGTATGGGGTTGATCGACCCCGTCAATCCGGACATGCCAGGATTCAGCCGCTTCCCGGAAAAAGGGATCCGGCAATTGGCGTGGCTACACCGTCGTATGTGCGAAACAGCGGGATGCTTACTGATGGCCGCTCCCACTGATCGTGTGGAAAGCGATCAACCCGTCTGTCCTGTCAATGTCCTGTCAGATCACCGATCGCGGAAACAAAAATCTCGCAGCATTACAAATTATATATTCTATTTCAGAGAGTTAACTGGCGTCCCCGGCGGGATTCGAACCCACGGCCCCAGGATTAGGAATCCTGTGCTCTATCCTGCTGAGCTACGGAGACATCCATTTGGTATTAC
>JAYVXQ010000543.1:0-2982 GCA_043785025.1 Acetobacteraceae bacterium | reverse complement strand
CGATGAAGCCGCTCACGCCCTCGTCGATCACCTCGGGCACCGAGCCGTTGCGGAACGCGATCACCGGGGTGCCGCAGGCCATCGCCTCGATCATCACCAGGCCGAAGGGCTCGGGCCAGTCGATCGGGAACATCAGGGCATGCGCGCCCGAGAGGAATTCGGGCTTCTGCTGGTCGTTGATCTCGCCGATGAACTCGACATGGGAGTTGGTCGCGATCAGCGGCTTGATCACCGCGTCGTAGTAAGCCTTGTCGGCGTTATCGACCTTGGCGGCGACCTTGAGCTTCATGCCCGCCTTGCCGGTGATGTGGATGGCGCGGTCGAGGCGCTTTTCCGGCGACACGCGGCCGAGGAAGGCGGCGTATTCCTGCTTCACCGGCTGCGGCGTCAGGATTTGCGAGGGCATGCCGTGCAGCACCGTGCGCACCCAGTTCAGATGCGGGATCGGCTTGCGCTGATTGTTGGAGATCGAGACGAAGGGCGCGTCGCGATAGGCGCCGAAGGTGTCGATGAACTCCTGCACGTCCAGGCGGCCGTGGATGGTCGTCAGGTAGGGCACGTTCTGACGTGAGAACAGCGACAAAGGAAAATAGTCGATGTGGAAATGCAGCACATCGAACTCGTCTTTGCGGCGGTAGATCATCTCCACCATCTTATAATACAGGGCAACCCAGTCCTTGACGGTCGGGTCGAGACGGATCGCCTGATCGCGCATCGGCGCGAGGGTGGCGGAGGTGACCGAATCGCCGCTGGCGAACAGGGTCACGTCGTGGCCCATGGCGACCAGTTCCTCGGTCAGGGAGTAGACCACACGCTCGGTTCCGCCATAGAGCTTGGGCGGGACGGCTTCGAATAACGGTGAAATCTGCGCGATACGCATCTTATGAGGCCTCGGGAAGGTTTCGTGACCCGGGGGTTGTGCCGGAAGAATATGGCGTCATTTCGGCGCGTTTGCGTTCATTTCATCGATCCCTGTATAGCGGCGGCCACGATCCTGGTCTGGCGGCGGGTTTTTGGCCGCGCGCGCGACCGATCCGGAGTGATGCATGACCGACACCGACACGATCCTGGCGCGGCTGCGCGGCCGTCCGCTGGCGTTTTTGTTCCGCTATGTCCGGCTGCACCCGGTGGGGCACGCGGTCGTGCTGGTCTCGGTGCTGGCCGCCGTCACGTGCAGCGTCTCAACCCAGTTCGGCATGAAATATCTGATCGACGTCGTCTCGTTGGGCCGCGAAGCGGGGGCGCCCAAGGTGTGGGGCGCGTTCGGGCTGCTATGCGCGCTGGTGGCCGCGGATAATCTGCTGTGGCGGGTCGCGGGCTATGTCGCGCATCGCATCTTCGTCGCGATCAGCGGCGATATCCGCCGCGATTTATTCGGCTATCTGGCGGGTCAGGCGCCGGGGTTCTTCGCCTCGCGGTTGCCGGGCGGGCTCGCGAGCCGGATTAGTTCGTCGGCCAATAACGCGTTCATTGTGTTGAACACCAGCGTGTGGAACGTGATCCCGCCGGTCGTCGCGGTGGGGTTGTCGATCGCGTTCATCGGCTCGGTCAATTTTCCGCTGGCGGGGGGGCTGCTGTTCCTCGCGTTGCTGTTGGGGGTGGTGATTTTCACCCTGGCGCGGCGGGGCACGCCCCGGCATCGCGCGTATGCCGAGCTGGCGGCGGGGGTGGATGGGGAGCTGGTCGACGTCATCTCCAACTTCAACGTCATGCGGATCTTTGGCGCCTCGGGCCGGGAACAGGCGCGGCTGGCGGGCAAGATCGGCGTGGAAATGGCGAGCCGGCGCAACAGCCTGTATTATATGGAGCATTTGCGGCTGATCCATGCCGTGCTGACGGCGCTGCTGACGGCGGGCGTGGTGGGTTCGGGGATCACGCTGTGGCTGGATGGCAAGGCGACGGTGGGCGATATCGTGCTGCTGACGTCGCTGGCGTTCGGGATCCTGCACGGGACGCGGGATCTGGCGGTGTCGCTGGTCGATCTGACGCAATATGTCGCGCGCCTGGATGAGGCGATCGGCGCCCTGCTGCTGGATCAGGAGCTGACCGATAAGCCCGATGCGGTCATCTTGCCCGCGGGTCCGCGCGAGGTGGTGTTCGAGGATGTCACCTTCGCCTATCCCGGCCGTCAGCCGGTGATCGAGAAATTCGCCATGACGCTGGCTCCCGGGCAGCGGGTCGGGCTGGTCGGGTATTCGGGGGCGGGCAAGTCGACGGTGCTGTCGCTGCTGCAACGTTACCACGATGTCAGTCAGGGGCGGATCCTGATCGATGGGCACGATCTGCGTGATATCACCAAGTCCAGTTTGCGCGATGTGATGGCGCTGGTGCCGCAGGACATCTCGTTGTTCCATCGGACGGTGCGGGAGAATTTATGCTACGGGCGGCCCGACGCGACGGAGGTGGAGGTGCGCGCGGCAGCCCAGACGGCGCGCTGTCTGGATTTCATCGAGGCGCTGCCGCTGGGGTTTGAGACCGTGGTCGGGGATCGCGGGGTGATGCTGTCGGGCGGACAGCGGCAACGGCTGGCGATCGCGCGGGCGCTGTTGAAGGACGCGCCGGTGCTGCTGCTGGATGAGGCGACCAGCGCGCTTGATACGGAATCAGAACAATTGATTCAGGCGGCGTTGGATGAGCTGATGAAGGGCCGCACGGTCATTGCGATTGCGCACCGGTTATCGACGTTGCGGCGGTTCGACCGGATCGTGGTGATGGATCGCGGTCATATCGTCGACGATGGCTCTCCATCCGCCTTGGCCAATCGGCCTGGGCCGTACCGGGATTTGCTGGACCGGCAGCAGATGGATCACGCCGCGCCGGCGTGACGGCGGGATTTTCGCGCCCGCGAAATCGCGGTTTTTCCGCGTGCGCGTAACCGCGCGGTTTTCCGCGTCCGCGTCATCGCGGGATTTTTCGCCCCTGGCGCGTATTGCCGCGATGCGATCGATTTCGCGCATTGGGGCTACTCTCATTGAGATCGTT
>JAYVXQ010000542.1:0-2988 GCA_043785025.1 Acetobacteraceae bacterium | reverse complement strand
GCCGCTCTGGCGTGCTGCCGCTGTCGTTCACGATGGATCACACGGGCCCGATGGCCTGGACGGTTGAGGATTGCGCGATCCTGCTGCAGGCAATGGCGGGGTATGATCCGGCCGATCCCGCCAGCGCGAACCGGCCGACGCCGAATTTCACCGCCGATCTGAACAAGGGGGCGAAGGGGCTGCGGATCGGGGTGATCCGGCATTTCTTCGAAACCGATCATCCGGTCAGCGAAACGACGAAAACCGCCATCGATAATGGGCTGAAAGTGTTCGAGGGGTTGGGGGCGGAGATTTCAGACGTTACGCTGTCGCCGATGGATGAGTATCACGCGGCCGGGACGATTATTCTCACGACCGAGGCTTACGCGGTGCATGAGCCGTGGTTAAAGGAACGGTTCAACGACTATGGCGAGTTGTTCCGGGATCGGATTGGGTTGGGCGGGTTCATCTCGGGGTCGGATTATTTTCAGGCGATCAGGCGGCGGCGGATTTTGACGCTGGAGCTGACGAAGGCGATGGAAAAATTCGACGTTCTGGTGTCGGCGTCGCAGCCGGCCGAGGCGCCGAAAATCACTGAGGTGCCGAAATGGGGGAATTTGGAGAAACCCTCGTTGACGATGCCGTTCAATCTGACAGGATTTCCGGCGATGAGCGTGCGGAGCGGATTTGGTGTTGGCGGGTTGCCGTTGTGCATGCAGTTGATCGGAAAACCGTTTCAGGAAGCGATGCTGTTCCGCGCGGGCCATGCTTACGAAATGGCGACGGACTGGCATACGAAGCGGCCCGCGATGGCGGGGTGAGACCAGAGTGCGATCGCCTCAGGTCGACGACAACCTGAGGCGTGAATCGCCCTCGACAAAACATGATTGACGATCCCCGGACATTGACGGCGCGGCGGTTTTCCCGGACCACCGCGTCTTATGTGCACAGTCGTTCTGACGTTCCGGCCGGGTCATGCCTGGCCGCTCTGCCTCGCCGCCAATCGGGATGAAATGGTCGATCGGGCCTGGGATGTGCCGGCGGCGTACTGGCCGGAGCTGCCGGGGGTGATCGCGGGACGGGATCGGACGGCGGGCGGCACCTGGATGGGGCTCAATCGTTACGGCGTGGTCGCGGCGGTGTTGAACCGGCCGGGGTCTCTGGGGCCCGCGGCGGGGAAGCGCAGCCGGGGGGAGTTGCCGTTGCTGGCGCTGGCGCATCCGACGGCGGCCGATGCGGTCGCGGCGTTGCGGGAACAGAACGCGGGCGGGTGGCGGGGATTTAATCTCGTGGTCGCGGATCGGGAAAGCGCGTTTTTCCTCCGGGGCGCGGGACAGGGGGCGCCGGGCGTAATGGCGCTGCCGCCGGGGGTGTCCATGATCACGGCGCATGATCCCAATGATCCCGCCAGCCCGCGGGTGGCACGGCATTTACCGCGTTTTCAAAGGGAGCCGGGACCCTCGCCCGAGGATTGGACGGTCTGGCGAGAGATACTTTCGGACCGGTCAGGTGACGCGGGGGAGCAAATCAACGTCCTGCCGCGCGCCGGGTTCGGCACGGTGTGCTCGTCATTCGTGGCGTTGCCGGTCGAGGGCGCGCCGGTTTGGTTGTTCGCGTCCGGGCCGCCGCATCACGCCGCGTTCACGCCGGTTCGGATGGCAGCGCCAGGCGCATCTCGCCCTTGAAGCCGTCGATGAGTGCGCGGCGCTGGAATTCCAGCCCTGGGCCGCGCGGATCAGGACGTTGGCGTAGCTGCCGCGGACCGGTAGGGCGCGATCCACTCGCCGTCATCCGCGACCAACGCCGCGAAATCCGCGAAGCGGCCTTCGTCCATCTGGATGGCGTCCTTATCCATGGCCACGTCCCCGCGCGAGGGAAGCGGCCAGGGTGATCGCGGCGATCAGGCTGGAGGGATCGGCGAGGCCTTTGCCCGCGATGTCATAAGCGGTGCCGTGATCGGGCGAGGTCCGCACGATCGGCAAGCCCAAGGTGATGTTGACGCCGTGGTCCATGTCGAGGGTTTTGAGGGGGATCAAGGCCTGATCGTGATACATGCAGATCGCGACATCGTACCGTTTGCGCGCCGCGGGCGTGAACATCGTGTCGGGAGGCCAGGGGCCCGAGGCCTCGATCCCCTCCTGACGCAGCGCGTCGATGGCGGGTTGGATGATTGTGGTTTCCTCGTCGCCGAGGGCGCCTTGCTCGCCCGCGTGCGGGTTCAGGCCGGCGATGGCGAGGCGGGGCGACGGCAGGGCGAAATCGCGTCGCAGCGCGTGGAATGTGGTGCGGGCGGCATCGACGATCATCTGCGTCGTCAGCATGGCGATCGAGGCGCGGAGCGAGGCGTGGACGGTGACGGGGACGACTCGCAACTGGGGGCTGGCGAGCATCATGATCTGCTGGCCGACGGCCCCGGTCAGGACGGCGAGGAACTCGGTATGGCCGGGATAGTGGAAGCCCGCCTGGTACAAAGCCGCTTTGTTGATCGGGTTGGTGACCATGGCGGCGACCTGGCCGGACAGACACAACGCGGTCGCGCGCTCGATGGAGCGGACCACGGCCGGGGCATTGGCCGTACTGGGCTTTCCCGGGATGGCGGGCTCGGCCAGCGGAATGGGCAGGACGGAGAGGCTGGACGGTTGGATGTCGGCGGGATCCTCGACCGTCCGGATGGGAACATCAAGGTGTAAGCGCGCCGCGAGATCCGTCAGGCGTTGGGGATCGTCGAGAGCGACCAAAAGCGGGCCGCCGGCGAGCCAGGCGCGGAGGGTGAGTTCCCCGCCGATGCCCGCAGGGTCCCCCATCGTGAGAGCGATCGGGCGCATCGGTCAGATATGCAACGCCCGCGCCTCGACCGCCAGAGCGGCTTCCTTCACCGCCTCGTTCAGCGTCGGGTGGGCGTGGCAGGTGCGCGCGACATCTTCCGAGGACGCACCGAATTCCATCGCCAGCGCCAGTTCCGCGATCAGGGTGCCCGCGTCGGGGCCGATGATGTGGCAGCCAAGGATT
>JAYVXQ010000541.1:0-9748 GCA_043785025.1 Acetobacteraceae bacterium | reverse complement strand
CTCCCCCGCCCACGATTATAATGACATGGGCGGGGGAGCGGGCCGGAGCCGGACTTCAAACTGAGACACTACCAACCTTGTACTGGGCTGGAATCGCGGCGGGTTTCGTGGCAGGAGTGTCGTATGCAACAAATGCTCAGTTTCCCCGAATGGCTGCCCACCTGGGTTCCGACTCTCTTGCTCGTGGCGGGGTTGCTGTGGGCGCTGATTTTCCTGGTGATGCCGTTCAGTGTGTTCGGCGTGAAAAACCGCCTGGAATTGATCGAGGCGCGGTTGGACGAGATTCAGAACGAAATCCGGCATGTGGCATTGCGCCTGCCTCCGGGTGGCGGGCCGGGCGTGGATTACGATGATTTCCCGCCCAGAATGCAGGACACGAGGACGCCGGACCGGCATATGACCCGGCCGCCAATCCCGCCCGCGCGGCATGAGCTATACGGCGCCGATGACGCGGTGCCCGCCGCTGCGCCGGGTGCTCTGTCCGGACCGGAGGCGCCGTTGGAAGATCGCCCGCCACCCCCGTTGAACGGACGCCCGGCGCGCCGGAATGAACCGTTATCCAGGCCCGCGCGCGCCGAGCCCCGGCTGGACTGGCGCAGATAGGACGGTTTGCGGTCGCACCGGCGCCCGAAAACCACGCGCGCGCCCTGTTCATCCGATCCGGTGTGTCCTTTCGATTGAATCAGGACTGGAACAACGTTCGCCCTCCGCGACCAACGCCGGCCAGCGTGCTATTGAAAAACGCCGCGCCCAGGGCAACATTATGCGACGTTCCTGTCCCATGGATCACGCGAATGTCGCGGCCAAGGGGCGGGCTGACCGGAGATGTCTCCCATGACCAACGAAGAACGTGACCTGATTTCCCAGTTCATCTCCCGCGTCAGCGGCGCGCCCGCCGCATCGGGCTTCGCGCAAGGCGGATCGGTGCCGGCGGCGCAACCGCCTCTACCCCCCGTGGATGGGGAGGCAAACGGGCTGATCACGCAGATGTTCCAGCGCTACCCCGAGTCCGCGTACCGGATGACGCAGGTCGCTTTCGTGCAGGAGCAGGGGCTGATCCAGGCACAGAGCCGTATCCAGCAACTGGAATCCCAACTGGCGCAAGCCCGCCAGGCCGCGCAACAAGCCCAATCGCAACCGCAGGGTGGCGGCGGGTTTTTCAGCAACCTGTTTGGCGGCGGGCAGAACCGCAACGCCCCGCCCCCCAATCAGGGTGCGTGGGGCAACCAGCAAGGCGGCCCACCGCGGCAGCAGCAATACGCGCCCCCGCCGCCCCCGCAATACGCGCCTGGCTACCAGCCCGGCATGTTCCAAAGCGGTGGGTCGGGCTTTCTCGGCTCAGCCTTGACCACGGCCGCGGGCGTCGCCGGCGGCATGGTGGTCGGCAGCATGCTGACCAATATGCTCACCGGCGGGCATCACGGCGGCTCAGGATTCGGCGGCATGGGTGGCACCGATCAGGGCGGCTGGAGCTCGGGGGCGGGCGCGGGCGGCAATCAGGATTATGTCGACAGCGGATCGTGGGATCAGCCCGCCGCGGCGCCTGACAGTTCCTGGACCGACAACAACACTGGCGGCGGCGGCGGCGATAGCTGGGATTCCGGCGGTGGCGGTGGTGGATCGGATAGCGATTCGTTCTGACCGCGGGTCCTCACCGATCCGTCTGCTGGCGCCGTTCGTACCACTGCGCCAGCATCGTGCTGGGGAACAGCAAGGCGAAATAGATTACCGCGACGACCGTATAGACCTCCAACGGCCGATACGTGTCGGCGGTGATCAACTGCCCGTTATACAGCAGATCGGGCACCGCGATCGTCGACACCAGCGAGGTGTTTTTCAGTTGCGTGATGGACTGGTTGACGAAGGGCGGGATCATGCGCCGGATCGCCTGCGGTAAAATCACCTTACGCATCATCGGCCAGGATCGCAGACCAAGCGCGCGGGCGGCGTCCCACTGACCGCGCTCGATCGAAACGATGCCGCCCCGGAATATTTCGGCATAGAACGCGCCAGTATAGCATGACAGCGTCAGCACCGCCGCCACCACGGCCGGAATTTGCAAGCCCAAAAGCACCGGCAACGCGTAATAGAACCAGACGATCTGCACCAGCAACGGCGTGCAGCGAAACACCTCGATGAACGCGATCAGTGGCGCGTTCAATAGTTTCGAACGCGACAACCGGCCCAATCCGATGGCGAGCCCGATGATCAAACCCAACGTGATGGTCCCGGCGGTATAGGCCAGAGTGACCACCACGCCGTGCCAGAACAGGGGCGCGTAGCGCAGCAGGAAAGCGAAGTCCCATTGGTAGTGCACGGGACTTCGCGTCCGGTCAGAACGTGAGCGTGGTGGGAACCTGATCCGCCGCGACCCCCGCTTTGGCCAGACCTTCCAACATCCACTCGCGGATCTGTCCATTGCCGCGGTTCATATCCAGCCACGCGTCCACGACCTCGCGGAATCGCGTATCCGGCTCCCGCTGCACCGCGAGGCAGCTTGGCAGGGCGACAAAAGGTTCGGTCAACAGGTGAAAGGCACCAAGTGCTGGGTTCTTGCCCACCGCCGACAGACCCAGAATCGCCGCCAGAATATGCACGTCGGCGCGGCCGGATTGCAGATTCAATGTGCATTCGTCGCGGTTTTTGAAACCGGTGAGCTGCGCCTTGGCGCAATAGCGTTTGGCGACCGTTTCATGCAACGATCCGACATCGTAAACGATGCGGATATCGGGCTTATTGAGATCGGCCCATGTTTTAGGCGCCAGACCTTTTTTCGCGACGCAGCCAAAGGGATGGATGATCGCCGGGTGGGTAAATCCGACGGACAGCGCGCGGGCCGGCGTCGGGTTCAGCGCGAACGCGAGATCGATTTTATTCGACTGCAGATCGAGGACGGAATTACCGTAGGTGGATTCGACGAATTCCAGTTTGGCGTCGAACACTTTGGCGATGTCTTTGGCCATTTCGATGCTGGCGCCGCTCCATTCGCCGGTGGTGAGGTCTTTGACGAAATACGGCAGCTCACCGGGCAGGACGGCGATGCGCAGGGTTTTGGCGCGGCGCACGCGTTCGAACGTGCTCTCGGCGGCGGATTGGGCATGGGCTGTGGTGGCGGCCAGCAAGGGAAGCATGGCGGCGGCGGCGAGCCTGCGCCGGCCGAGGTGGGTGGTCATTGGTTAAAGCCTCTCCTGTCCTTCGGTATGAAGCGTCACACGGGGTCAGTGTGCGATGCAAGGTGGGGCGCTGCCCCAAACCCCGCCAGGAGGGGCCCAGAATCCACTAACCCAAAAAGACGGCGGTCCAGGGACCCTGTCCCTGGCGGAGGTTCCGGAGGCAGCGCCTCGGGACGGGTTCGGGCAGAGCCCGACCTATCACCCCACCCGCGCCCCCAAATCCATCACCGCCTGAACCACCGCCTCCGGCGCCTCATTCGGCAAAAAATGACCCGCCACCGGAATAACCCGCCGCTCATGCATTCCCAAAAAATGGCGCGCATACCCCGCCGAGGTTGCGACCGGCCCCACCCCATCAGCCTCGCCATGCAAAATAATCGCCGGCACGGAAATATCAGGCTGCACCGCCAACCGTCTTTCCACCGCCGCCAAACCCGGATCGCCCGCCGCGTTCTGATGACGATGGCGATACGACTGGATCACGACATCCACGAAATCCGGATTATCGAACGACGCCGCGGTACGATCGTAGTCCGCATCCGAGAACCGCCAGTTCGGCGACCAGAGCCGCCACAACATCTTACACAAAGCATGACGATGCGCGGTCAAACCCGCCACCCCGCGCTCGGTGTTAAAATACCACTGATACCAATGCCGAATTTCCTGATCCGGCGGCGCGGGCGTCAGCGCCGCGGCGATATCCTGAATATTATACCCGTTGATCGTCACCAGGCCGCGCACCCGCTCGGGCCACAGCGCCGAAACGATGCACGCCGCCCGCCCACCCCAGTCATACCCGCCAAGCACCGCCCGAGGGATCGCCAGCGCATCCATGAAATCCAGCAAATCCTGACCCAACGCCGCCTGCTCACCCGACCGCGGCGTCACCGCCGACAAAAACCGGGTCGGCCCATAGCCCCGCAAATACGGCACCAACACGCGCCAACCCTCCGCCGCCAAGGCCGGCGTCACCCCGTCATACGCATGAATATCATCCGGAAACCCATGCAGCAGGATGACCGGCGGACCATCGGAGGGGCCAGATTCGCCATACGCGATCTCCAGCACCGGGGTGCGAACGGTTTTCATCGTCAATACGCCAAAAACCCGCCATCGACCGGCAACGTGACGCCGGTGATGTAGCGCGCGAGGTCGGAGGCCAGGAATACGGCGGGTCCGGCGATGTCGGCGGGCTCTCCCAACCGCCCCATCGGAATGCGCGCGGCGAAATTGGCCATGTAATCCGGGTTCTGACGGGCATCCGCGTTCAACGGCGTCGCGATCATGCCCGGCCCGATCGCATTGACCCGGACCCCATGCGGCGACAGCTCGATCGCCAGCGCCTTGGTCAGGCCGCGAATGCCGGTTTTCGAGGTCGTGTACGCGGCGGAGTTCGGCAGCGCGACGAAGCTCTGGATCGAGCCGATATTGATCACGCTCCCCTTGGTTTGTTTCAATTGCGCCTGAAACGCCGTAACCATGTTGTAGGGTCCGTCGAGGTTCACCGCCATCGTCGCGTCCCACAGCGCCCGCGTCGCCGGATCGTCGATTTTCGCGCGCCGGATGATGCCCGCGTTGTTCACCAGGATCGAAACGGGACCGATATCCCTGGCGATCTGTCCGGCCAGCGCGTCGACCGCCACCCGATCGCTGACGTCCAACGGGTAATGCGCGCCGCCGATCGCCTCGGCCACGCGCGCCGCGCCCATGGTGTTGACATCGACCACGATCACCCGCGCCCCATGCTCCGCCATGGCACGCGCGATGCCCTCGCCAATGCCGGAGCCGCCGCCGGTGATCAGCGCGATCTTGCCGTCCAAAAGTCCGCCCATGGCTCCAGCCCCTTCCGCATGCGTCCGCCGAGATCCGGAGCCTATCAGCAATAACGCGTCCCCGTCGAACCGGAGCCCGCTCCGATGAGGGATATCCGCGCCAAGCCGCGCCTGATAAAGCGCGATCGTTCGAGAATCGCTCTCTCAATCATGCGCTGAACCGCGGCGCGACCAGAATGAAAACCAGCGGGCGGTACCCCGCCTTAAATAACCAGCGGGCGGCGCCCGCCTTGAATAACCAGCGGGCGGCGCCTCGCCTTGAATAACCAGCGGGCGGCGCCCGCCCTGAATAAAAGGGACGGCACCGCCTGATGCGCATCCTGTTCGTCACCGCCAATCGTTTGGGCGACGCGATCCTGTCCACGGGTTTGCTGGATCACCTGATCCGCGCTTACCCCGGCGCCCGGATCACCGTCGCCTGCGGACCGGTGGCGGCGGGCGTGTTCACCCGAATGCCCAACCTCACGCGTCTGATCGAGCTGGAAAAACAACCGTTAGGCCGCCACTGGCCGCCGCTATGGGCCTCCGTCGTCCGGCGGCGATGGGACCTCGTGGTCGATATCCGGGGCTCCGCGTTGTCATTCCTGGTGCGCGCCCGCCGCCGCGCCATCATGCGCCCGTCATCCGGGCCCAAAATCCTTCAACTCGCCCGCGTGCTGAACCTGACCGTCCCGCCAATGCCGGTCGCCTGGTTCGCACCGGAGGACATGGAAGCCGTCGCCCCCCTCTTCCCATCCTCCCAACCCATCATCGCCCTCGCCCCCACCGCCAACTGGGCTCCCAAAATCTGGCCCGCGGAGCGTTTCGCGGACCTGTTCCACACGTTGCGCGCGACCCATATGCATAATGCCGTTCCCGCAGTCATCGCCGGACCGGGGGAGAGTGAAGCGGCCATGGCCCAAACCCTGCTGGACGCGTTGCCCGAGGCGATCGACCTCCGCGGCCGCCTGAGCCTGCCGCAAATCGCCGCGTTCCTGTCCCGCGCCGGCCTGTTCATCGGCAATGATTCCGGATTGATGCACCTCGCCGCCGCCTCAGGCGCGCCGACGCTTGGCCTGTTCGGACCCACCAACGCGGAGGAATACGCACCGTCCGGCCGCCGCGCCGCGGCACTGACCAGCCCGGACCGCCGCATGGAGGGGATTTCCGTCGCGGCCGCCGCCACCGCCGCGGCCCGATTGATGGAACCGTGAGATACCTCGCGGCACGCGCCATCCTCGCGGCTCTGGCGCTTCAAACGACCGCCGCGCGCGCGACCGACATCTTCTCCCTGGACCAAACCCACGGCTCGATCCGGTTTTCCGTGGATCATTTCGGATCATTCACGTCCGAGGGTCGGTTCCCGCGTTTCAGCGGCCGCCTCGTCATCGATCGCGCGCGGCCCGAGGCCACCACGATCGACGTCGTGGCCGACGCCGCCTCCGTCACCATTCCCTGGCCCGACGGCGCGGCGTTGCTGCGCGGACCGGAGTTCTTCGATGCCGGCCGGTTTCAGTCCATCCGCTTCACCAGCGGCTCCATCACGCCGATCGACGCCTCGCATTTCCGCATCATCGGCACGCTGGAAATCCGCGGCATCCGCCATCCCCTGACGCTGGAGGCGATGCTGCGAAAGCGCGTGGCCGAGCAAGGGCGCGAATCCGCCGATTTCAGCGTGACCGGCGTGCTGTCGCGCGCCGCCTATGGGATGACCACGCAGAGCGTCATGATCTCCGATCAGGTGCGCCTGCTGATCGATGCGCGCATCGCGCTGCCGATGCCCTGATCGTTGATCCCTGATCCTTGATCGGGGGCGCGTCAGGCGAATAGCCGGTCGATCTCCTCCTGTGACGGACGCGCGAAACCGCCGGCGATCGCCATCATCTGATCCACGTCCGACTGGCCCAGGTCTGGGCCGTTCGCGGGTTCGACCGGGGCCCGGGCGGTCGCCGCCGCCGGCGGCATCATCTCCGACAGCATCGTTTCCACCTGCTGCAAATGCTGGATCGCGTGGCGCACCCGCTGGCCCGTGACGTCCTGGAACGTGCATGCCTCGAAAATCGTGTTCAGCCGCTGCGCCACCCGCTCGATCGAATACGGATCGCGCGCGCCCGTGCGCAGCCATTCCCCGATCGCCTCGGCCGCGTCCAGGATCTGGTTCGCCGCCGCCTCGGTCGCTTCGACCACCGCTTCCAGTTCCAGTCCGCTGTTCCGGCTCGCCGCCGCGGGGGCCGCGACCATGGCCGCGATCTGATCGCGCAACTGTCCGAGTTGCGCGGATAAATTGGTCTCACTGTAATCCACCAGTTGCACCGTCGCGTGGATCTCAGCACTCAACTCCGCGATACGCCGGTCAGTGAAGCGGCGCAGATCATCGAACAACGGCGCGATCGCCTGTTGAACGTTCTCGCGGATCTGAATGCCCAGATTTTCGACGGTGATCGTCACAATGCAAGCCCTTCGCGTGACCCGCCGGGTCTAAGGTGGCGAGCGCTCGCATCCGGCATCCCCGCCGACGGTGCTCTTATCGCGATTACACACCATCCGGATTAACGATTGATGAACATCCGGGCGACGCGAGATGCGCGAGTTCCGGCTGCCCTGAGAAAAACGCGAAGTCCGGCGCATAAAATGACCTGACGAAATTACTGATTTTCGTCGAGCTCAGGATATGCGTCAGATCATACGCGGTGACGTTCTCGACCGGCGGAACCCGCGCCGGCAGGCCCAGGGCGGCGAAAACCCCGCGCGCGAAATCCCCCGGCGGAGTCAGCGGCGGGTCCAGCGGCAGAACATGCCGCGGAACGACCCGCCCTCCCAACAGAATGAACCAAACCTGCGGCGAGAAATGCACGAACCGTACATCGGTCATGATCGCCCCAAGGCTCAGGATCCGATCCAGAAACGCCTCAACCGCGGCAATTTGTTGCTCGGGCGGCAGTCCCGCCAGCGTCACGTTGGGCTGAAAATAGCGGAAATGATGCGCGACCGCCGAGACGAAGCGGCGAAACGGATCCCGGACGACGATCACCGAACGATAGGTCGCGGCCGCCTCGAAAATCTGGGGAAACAACGCCTGAAGCTCCCACAACCGCAAATGAGCGTGATCCAGGGTGCCGCGAAAAAACGGCGCCTCGAAGAATCCGCGAAAAATCTGAGGATCGTCGTGCCACGGCTGCAACGCCGAGCGCACGGTGGTCCCCGCGCATTTCGGATTGTGGAAGAAAATGAAACCCTGGCGATGGGATACGATCATGCGCGCGGAAGAATGGCGAAAACTCCCCGTCCGGCGCAAGGACCTCGGGACCATTGAGGCTGGCGCCGCCTGGCCTTTCTCAAACCACCATCTCGGAACCTTCATCGAACTGACGTTGTGACCCCTGGGCGCACACGGTAGGAAGCCGTCATGTCAAATCAATCCAATGTCGTGCCGGCGCAGCCCCCGGGATCTCCCCCAGGAAAGCCAGCCGGGCGAGCCCGCATCGGCTTCGGACCGCGCGAGCAGCCCGGATATTTTCTCTCATTACCCGATGGCCGCGACGGCTGGATGTTCGGACGCCGGCTGCGCGCGACACGGCGCGGCCTCACGATCCTGGCTTTGACCTTGCCAAGCATGGCGATCCAGGCCGTCTGCCTCATTATCCCCGGACGCGCCAAAATTATTTTCCCGCGCTTGTACTGGGCTCTGTTCGCCCGCGTACTGGGCTTGCAAGTCCGCGTCGTCGGCCAGGTCGCCACGTCCCCCGGCGGGCGCCCGATCATTTTTGTGTCGAACCATTCCTCCTGGGTTGATATCCCGGTGGTGGGCGGGGTGCTCCCAGCCGCCTTCATCGCCAAGGGCGACGTCGCGGGCTGGCCGGTGATCGGCACCATCGCCCGATTGGGCCGCAGCGTCTTCGTCAGCCGCCAGCGCGGCTCGACGGCGCGGGAAACCGGCGCGATGCGCGCCACTTTGGCATCGGGCGGCAATTTGATCCTGTTCCCGGAAGGCACGAGTTCCGACGGTTCGCGCGTGCTGCCATTCCGGTCCTCGTTCTTCGCGCTGGCGCAGGGCGAGGGCGTGCTGCCGCTGATCCAGCCGGTGTCGGTCGTTTACGACAGGTTGAACGGACTGCCCGCCGGACGCTCCGCGAGGCCGGTATTTGCCTGGTATGGCGACATGGACATCGCCTCGCATTTCTGGCGGATGACGCAACATTTGGACATGCGTGTGACCGTGCTGTTGCATGCCCCGTTGGACCCGGCGGCGTTTCCGGATCGCAAATCGCTGTCGGCGGCGGTGTGGCGCACCGTGGCCGACGGCGCGTCGGGCCTGCGGCAGAACCGGCCTGTGGGACCTTTGACGGTCGCGCCGGTTTTCGTCTGAGGTCCAGCCCGGTACCAAGTCTGGCCCCCCCATCTCCGTTTCGGATCGGAAAGCGCTTTATCCGCCCTGGACGTCTTTGGTCAGTAACGCGGGCAGATTGACGTCATGGCGTCCGGCGAGGACCTTTTCTTCTTCTTCCATCGGATCTTGCGGAGCAACGTCTTTGGCAACCGATTTCTTGTCCGGGACTGGACTGGTTGGTTTGCTGTGGCGGTCGGGCATCCTGTGTCTCCCTTGGCGAAGCTGGAAGACGCTAACAGAGGTTTGTGGTGCGGCGCAATACGGAAACCGGACGCGATCGGCGGCTGGGAATATCGGGGCTCCACCCCGGGCGACGCCCTCCTGGCGGACCTCTGGGCGGACCTCTGGGCGGACCTCTGGGCGGACCTCTGGGCGGA
>JAYVXQ010000540.1:0-3007 GCA_043785025.1 Acetobacteraceae bacterium | reverse complement strand
CCAACGCGTAATGCACGATCGAGGTATCCGCCCCGTAACTGCGCACCGTGACGGCGGTCCCGGCGAGGCGCCGGTAGCCCAGAAGCAGCAGCCGGATTTCAGGCGTCATGGCGCCGTGATGACGGATATGCCCGATGGTCGCGGGCTCGGCCGTCAACAGGGTTTCGATCAGCGCCGGGTCGATCTGAGGCGGCAGGTCATTGAGGGTGAACATCGGTCGGGGCTTTCCAGGACAAAACGTGAGAACGACATTTCTAACAGGATCCCCGGGACTTCGCGCCTGGAATGAACGGACGATTTTCGCCCTTTAGCAAACATCCAACAGACGGCGCCTCCCGGCGGGTTTCAGGACGGCGTCCGGATCACGCGGCGGAACCCGCGCGCGGTTTTGTTACCGATGCCGATAAAACATGATATACGCCGAGGAACGGTCTGACCAGAACGATCCGAATTCGTGATGGCCTGAAAAACGCCCGACGCGGGAGCAAGCAGATGAACGACATCGTCCCAGCCCAAATGGCCCGCCCGACCGGAGCCTACGGGATCGCCGCGCGGATCATCGCGTCGGCGGTCGTGATCGTCGCGTACAGCGGCCTGAATTTCATTCTGACCCCGGTCGGCACCGTCATGACCGGGCAAACCGCGGGACGCCAGTTCGATAACAGCGACGCGTCCTATGTCGCCTCGGTCGCGGGCATGCGCGTCTTCGGTCACCTCGGCATTCCGCTTCTGGTTCTGTTGGCGCTGCTGCTGTGGATCTGGTGGCGCCCGCTGCGGTCGCTGCTGCCGGGCATGACCGTCGCGCTGATCGCACTGATCGGGATCCAACCGGCCGCCGCGTACTACGACAAAACCGACTTCACCGAAGCCTACACGATCCTGCCCAACGAATCCGGCTTTTGGATCCCCGACGCCGGCGCCAACAAAGACAGCCAGGCGCAACTGGAGTCGGAGGCCTATTTGAACGCCAACAAAGTCGCCCTGAAACGCTTCATCGTCCCCCATACGAAACTATCGGGATCCGGATCGTTCTACGACTTCTACGTCCCCGCCGGTCGGCTGATCATCGTCGACCGCACCCCGTTCAGCCGCGAATGGGTCGACGCCGCCGACCGCGGCACATCGCGCCGGAAAGAAGGTTTTCCCTGTCAGAGCCGGGAGGGTTTGAACATCTCCGTCGGCGTCTCGATCGGCACCTCGGTGACCGAGGCAAACGCCGCGCGCTATTTATACCGCTTCGGCGTCGTCTCCCCGCAAGGCGACCGGAGCGACCCGCGCATCATTTTTACCTCGGTCTATTACAGCCGCAAATTACAGGAAGTGATGGACGACGTCGGCCGCAAGAAAATCCAGACTTTGGTGTGCGATGAAATCACCGCGCGAACGTTCGACAAAGCGAACGAGGAAGCGGTGAAAGTGATGGAAGCCGTGAAGGACAAAGCCGCCGCCTATTTCGCCGCCGTCGGCATCACGCTCGATTTCATCGGATGGGCGGATACATTCACCTTCGATCCGATGGTGCAGGAAGCGGTGAACCGCCGCTATGTCGCCAGTCAGGATCAGGCGATCGCGGTGATGCTGACGCCGCACACGACCACGATCCAGGCCCTGGCGGCGGCCGAGGCGTTACGCGCCTTCGGACGCAAAACCGATGGCAAATTGCCCGCGACCATCGTCGGTCTACCGCCGGAGCTTGGCCCCCTCATGGGCACCCTCCTCAGCGGCACCGCCCTGACCCATCCCCAAACCGGGCCTTCTCCGGCTCCGGCCACGCCGGCGCGCTAATACCAGCCCGCCAAGACCCCGCCAGCTCAGACCAGACGCGCTAAAACCCGGTATGTCCAAACACCGCGCGCAACACCACGAACAGCGCCCCGCCCACCAAAAAACCCGCCAGCGTGCCGTTCATCCGCACATATTGCAGGTCCTTGCCGACGCGCAATTCCAACCGGTCGACGATGGTCGCGGTGTCCCAGTTGCCCACCACCCGCGCGATGAAAGTCGACAAATTCTCCCGCGCCGCGGGCAATAATTCCGCCGTCAAAGCCGCCGCCGCCGCCTCCACCCGGGCGCGCACGCCAGGATCGGTCGCCAGCATCCCGCCCAGATTGGCCAAAGCCCCCTCCAGAAACGCGATCGAGCGGCCGTTCGGGCGCGCGGCATCGGCCTCCAGCGCGAGGCGCATCCGTGACCAAATGTCCCACAGCCACGCCTGCACCGTCTCGTGCGCGACCACATTGCGAATCGCCGCGCCGATTTCGCGGGCGCGCGCCGGATCTTCCTCCATCCGAGTGATCTCGCGCCGGATCCACTCGTCGAACGCGGCGCGCAACTCGGAACCGTCCGGGCTCATTTTATCCAGCTCCGCGTTGAGCGTCGTCAGCACCCGCCGCGCGATCGACGCGCCCATGGCCCATCCGATCAGGCGGCCGCCCTGTTCGCGCACCCGCTCCTCGATCGCCGCGCGCAACGTTTCCTCCTGCGCGCCCAACAACGTCCGCATCTGTGCCAGCATGAAGCCGAAGACCTCCTGGTGCCGGCCGCCCTCGACCAGCCCCCGCATCGCCCGCGCGACGACAATGCCCGCGCCCGCGCCGCCAAGCACCCGGGGAATGATGCGGCTGACGACGCGGCGCGCGCGCCCGTCCTCCACCGTGGACAACAACCGCGGCAGCAACGCGGCCAACGCGGCGGCGGCCGGTCGCGCCGAGACGGGATCGCTGAGATACCGCGCCAAAATCGCCGGCACATCCAGGCGCGCCAGCACCGACGAAACCTCCTTCCCGGTGATCACGTGATTGGCGACGAAACGGCCCAAGGCGCGGCCCAAACGGGCTTTCTGATTGGGAATGATCGCCGTGTGCGGGATCGGAATGCCAAGCGGATGACGGAACAAAGCGGTCACCGCGAACCAATCCGCGATCCCGCCGACAAACCCCGCTTTGGCCGCCGCCTGCAACCCGTCGGTCCACACACCCGGCGGCAAGGCGTAACACCCCAACGTGAC
>JAYVXQ010000539.1:0-9799 GCA_043785025.1 Acetobacteraceae bacterium | reverse complement strand
CCACACCTGATCGGATAAAGATACTCGTCAAAACAAATATTGAGAGCGGGTTCCGTGAGCCAACGCGATCGGAAACCGCTCTGGCCAACCAAACTCTGAGGTGGACCGGCCCGCGAACAGACCGGCCCTGTCCCCTATCGCCGTTTAATGATGATCTTGACTTTTATGATCACGATCACCACTATGAGCAACAGGAGGGTAAGATGTTCGGTCATCCTAAATCCTCCAGAGGTTGCGTCGGCGGGACTATCCCGCCGGCGTTTTCTTTTACCGCCCAATTGATGAACAAATTGTCAACGCGACAAAACAACCGGATCCACTGAGCCGTTGCGACGAAGTATTCGGCCATCGCGATCAAATCATGACTTCCAACAATGCCATTCCCGTTTGATCCCCGACAACGCGCGACGCCACGACCGCCCCGCCGCCGACATCATTACCAAACCAAATCATCATGAACCGCGCTCACCACCCGGAGGCAACCACAACACCTGACCGATCCGATCCGCCCCCGACGCCAGCATCGCCAGCCGGTCGAACCCCATCGCGATCCCCGAAGCCGCCGGCATCCCCAACGCCAGAGCCGCCAGAAAGTCCTCGTCCAGATCCCAGTCCGGACCATAAACCTCATGCCGCCGCGCCCGATCCGCCATGAACCTTTCACGTTGCTCCACCGGATCGGTTAACTCGACGAACGCGTTCGCCAGTTCGATCCCGCACACGTACAATTCAAACCGCTCGGCCACCCGCGGATCCGCCGGATCGCGCCGCGCCAGCGCCGCCTGAGCCACCGGCCAATGCGTCAGAAACGTCGGACACGCCCGGCCCAGAACCGGTTCGATGCGTTCTAATAACAATCTGAAAAACAGATCTTCCCAGTTCTCTCCCTCGCGCGTCCGCGCACCGGCCCGCGCCGCCAGGGCCGTTACATCCCCGGCACATCCCAGAACATCCACGCCCACGTAACGATCGAACGCCTCGGCCACCGTCAACCGCTCAAACCGCGCCAGCGGCGTCGTCACCCCGCGCACGCTCACCACGGCGGGCAACACCGCCCGCAGCAACGCCATCGTCTCCTCGATCAGCGCATCCATACCGGCTCCCGGCCGATACCATTCCAGCATGGTGAACTCGGGCGCGTGCAAGGCACTCCCTTCCTCATTCCGCCACACCCGCGCCAATTGAAAGATCGGACCCATGCCCGCCACCAGCAACCGCTTCATGGCGAATTCCGGGCTCGTATGCAGCCACAACGGGACAGAGGTTGCATCCGCAAACACCCGCCGCGTCGCGAAGGGCCGCAGATGCACTTCCTCGCCCGGAGCCGCCACCGCATAGGGCGTCTCGACCTCGCAATACCCGCGGCGGTCGAAAAACGCCCTGACCGCGCGCGTCAACGCGGACCGGCGGCGTAAAAACGGCAGCCGGTCCGCGAGTGAATCCGGATGCCAGGGCGGTGTGACAGGTATCATACCCCACCCTAAATCCATCCGGACTGATCGAGAACCTCTTGCCGCCAGCCAAAGCCCGTGACACCAGACCCGCGCATGACACCCCGCGACACGCTCCGCCTCCCCGGCGCTTTGATCGACGCCGGTCTGATCCCCGAGGCCGCGCGCGCGCCGATCCAGGCCGTCGCCGACCGCTACGCCATCGCCATCACCCCCGCTATCCAGGCGCTGATCGGCACCGCCGGCGCCCCCATCGCCCGCCAGTTCATCCCCGACCCCGCCGAGCTCATCACGGCATCGCACGAGCATCCCGACCCCATCGGCGACGACCGCCTCTCCCCCGTCAAAGGCATCGTCCACCGCTACCCCGACCGCGCTTTGCTCAAACCCTTGCTCATCTGTCCCGTCTATTGCCGCTTCTGCTTCCGCCGCGAGCATGTAGGCCCCGATGGCGGCATCCTCACCGAGGCCGAGCTCGACACGGCCTTCGCCTGGCTCGCGAACCATCCCGCGATCACCGAGGTCATCCTGACCGGCGGCGACCCGCTCATGCTCTCGCCGCGCCGCCTCACGGACCTGTTCGCCCGCCTGCACGCGCTCCCCCACGTCACCACCATTCGTATCCACACCCGCGTCCCCACCACCGATCCCGGCCGCGTCACCCCGGCTTTGGTCGCGGCGCTGACCACCGATCGCTCGCTCTGGCTCGTGGCTCATGCCAACCACGCCGCCGAGTTCACCCAGGCCGCGCGCGCCGCCCTTACCCTGCTGACCCGCGCCGGCATCCCGTTGTTGGGCCAGTCGGTCTTGTTACGTGGCGTCAACGACACAACGGAGGCGTTGGAGGCCCTGTTCCGCGCCATGCTCGCCGCGCGCGTCAAGCCCTATTACCTGCATCAACTCGATCCGGCACCCGGCACCGCGCGCTTCCACGTCCCGATCGCCGAAGGCCAGCGCCTGCTGCGGTCGTTGCGCGGCCGCGTCACCGGCCTCGCCTGGCCGACCTATGTGCTCGACATCCCCGGCGGCCACGGCAAAGTTCCCATCGGCCCGGACTACGCCGCCGGCGAGGGTCACATCCACGACCCCTCCGGCGCGGTCCGCCCTTTGACCGAGGTTGACGGGGCTGAGGTTGACGGGGCGAGACCGTCAGGCGAAGAGGCATCATCGCCCCGAGGACCTCATGGCCGAATCACTGCGCGTTGACGCTATTTCGCTCCCGCACGGATTTTTTACCCGCCTCGGCGGCGTTTCCACCGGGGCTTTCGCCAGCCTGAACTGTAGCCTCTCCAGCCCCGACGACCGCGACGCCGTGATGGAGAACCGCGGCCGCGTCGCCGACCGATTGGGCGTTTCCCGCGCCCATCTCATGGGCTGCACGCAGGTGCACGGCATCGCGGTAACCCATGTCGAGGCACCCTGGCCGCAGGGCGCGGGCCCCTCGGCCGACGCCATGGTGACCAACCAGGCGGGACTCGCTCTGGGCGTTATCACCGCCGATTGCGCGCCCGTGCTGTTCGCCGATCCCGAAGCGGGCGTCATCGGGGCAGCCCATGCCGGCTGGCGCGGCGCCCTCGCCGGAGTGATCGAGGCGACGATCGACGCCATGATCCGCCTCAATGCCCGTCCAGACCGGATCGCGGCGGCGGTCGGGCCCTGCATCGGCCAGGCGTCGTATGAGGTCGCCGCCGGCCTCCGCGATCCCGTTCTCGCTCGCGACCCCGCTGACGCCCGTTTCTTCACCTTGGGCCGAACGCCGGAGCGATGGCAGTTCGACCTCGCGGGCTATTGCGCCGCCCGCCTCACCGCCGCGGGCATTGGCCAGGTGACCGTCACCGGCGCCGACACGCGGGCGGACGAGGCCCGGTTCTTCAGCCATCGCCGCCGCACCCTGGCTGGCGGCGGACCGATCGGGCATCAGATCTCCGCGATCGCGCTGCGATGAGCTTTATCCGTTTTGCCCCCCGTCTGGCCCCCCGTCTGGCCCCCCGTCTGGCTCCCCGTCTGGCTCCCCGTCTGGCCGCGATCCTGTCCGCGATCCTGTCCGCGTTGCTCACCATGGCCAGCCCCGCTTTGGCCGAGCCCCCGTGCGCCCAACCCGAAGGCCTCGCGTTGCGGAACATCGCGCTGCCCATGGCCCGCCGCGCCGTGGCACGAGGCCATGACCTCGTGATCCTCACGCTTGGCGGTCTGCTGACCGAGGGCGCCTTCGTCGAGGATCCGGCGGCGACCTATCCCGCGCAGCTCCAGACCGGGTTGCGGGCCGCTCTGCCGGGCAAGACCGTGACCGTGATCAATGGCGGCAAGCCGGGCGTCACCGCGACCGACATCCCGGCGCTGATGACCGATGGGTTGACGAAATCTCAGGCCCAGATCGTGATCTGGGGACCGGGCGGGCGCGACGTCGCCCTGCGCCTGGATCAGAAGGAGTTCCAGCGCGCCGTCGACGAGGGCATCGCGGCCGCGCGGGGCCACGCCGATCTGATCCTGCTGGATATGACCTTTGTCCCCTCCTCCGATAGGACGGCGTTGATCGTTCCGTACAGAGAACGGTTACGCCGCGCCGCCGAGGATGCCGGGGTGCCGTTCCTGCTGCGTCACGACCTGATGCGCGCATGGGCTGAGGACAAAACCCTGAACCTGGATGCCCGCCGTGGGGAGGACCGCAAGCTGGTGATGCGCCGGCTGTTCGCCTGCACCGCGCAAAGCCTCGTGCCGGCCATCGCGGCCGCGGTGCGTTGAACGGACGATCGAGTTGAGGAAAAAATTCAGGGCGCTTTCCTGAAACCCGTTCGGGGCGTTGCCCCCGAAACCCCCACCAAAGGACGAGGCCCAGCGGGATCTGTTCCTTTGATCCCCCCGCGACCGTGCAACTTGCAGTACGCGACGGCGGATCGCCCGCGATCGCGATTTGAAAATTTTCCTTGACTAAAAATCCTTTTTCAGGAAATAATAGCCTTATCGAACGCAGATAAGGATAACCATCCATGCTCCCCTTGGCTGAACTGCTCCCCTTGCTCGCCAGACCGGTGATCGATGCCATCGCCAACCGGCCGGCGCAAAGCGAGACGGAGCGCGCGGCGTGGGTTGACTCGGCGACACGGCGGATTGTCGCGTTCGAGCCCAGAGACGGGATGGAGGTGATGCTGGCGTGCCAGGCGGTGGTGATGCAGTTCCTCATGCTGGACGCCGTGCGCGATGCGGCGCATGCGGCGACGCCCGAGCAGGCGCGCCGCCGGCGTGGCCAGGCCGCCACTCTGGGCGGCGCGCACATCACGATTCTGAAAGAAATCCGGACCCACCGCGCCGCCGCCGCCCGCGTCAGCAAGGCCGCGGATCCGGTCGCGCCCACGATACACGCGCCCGCCGCGCAACCGCCCGAGATTCAGCCGCTATCGCCCCAACCGCCATCGCCCCAGCCGCTATCGCCCCAGCCGCTATCGCCCCAGTCGCCATCGGCCCAACCGCTATCGCCCCAGTCGCCAACGTCTCAGACAGCGACGCCTCAGCCTGACGCGTCCACGCCGCGACCGCGACCCCAAATGACGCCGGCCGCCGTTCCCGCCCAGTCCCCGGCGCAGTCCCGCCCGCACGCCCCCATCCCGCCGCATCCCGGACGGCAACAGGCGAGCCCGGTCGTGCTCCCGGGATTGCCGGTTCCTGGCGGCCGGCCGGGCGCGGACCTGGGCCTGCTGGCCTCCCCGCCACAGGCGGCGCACGCGTCGCGGTGACAGCGCTGAGCCAATCCTTTACTCCGGCGGACACATCGCACGGAGCCCGTCCATGTCCACGATCAATGCCAATATCGCCGCCCCCCGCATGATGCTGATCGCCGGCGGCGCGGTGACGCAAATCGCCGAGGTGCTGGCGAAATTCGGACTGTCGCGACCGTTGATCGTCTCCGACCCATTCATGGTGAAATTGGGCCTGATCGACCGGGTGCTGGCCCCTCTGGCGGCTTCGGGCATCACCCCCGGCGTGTTCAGCGACACGATCCCCGAGCCCACGGATACGGTGATCGAGGCGGGCGTCCGCGCTTTCAAAGCCGCCTCGTACGACTGCCTGATCGGCTTCGGAGGCGGCTCCCCCATCGACACCGCCAAGGCGATCGCGGTCCTGGCCTCGGGCGGCGGGCGCATGCGCGACTACAAGGTTCCGGTCGCCGCCGACACGGGCGCGGTGCCCGTCATCGCCATCCCCACCACGGCGGGCACCGGCAGCGAGTGCACCCGCTTCACCGTCATCACCGATACCGAGCGTGACGAGAAAATGCTGATCAACGGTTTGGGCTGCCTGCCTCTGGCCGCGATCGTCGATTACGAACTGACCCTGTCCGTGCCGCCGCGCACCACCGCGGACACCGGCGTCGACAGTTTTACACACGCGCTGGAGGCTTACGTCTCCAAACGCGCCAATCCCTTCTCCGACGCGCTGGCTTTGGCGGCGATGGATTTGATCGGCAAGAACCTGCGCACCGCTTACGCCGAGCCCAATAATCTGGCCGCGCGGGAGGCGATGATGATCGGCGCGACGCAGGCGGGTCTGGCGTTTTCCAACAGTTCGGTGGCGCTGGTGCACGGCATGTCCCGCCCGATCGGCGCGCATTTCCACGTCCCGCACGGGCTGTCGAACGCGATGCTGCTGCCCGCGATCACCCGGTTTTCGATCCATGGCGCCGAGGCGCGCTATGCCATCGCCGCCCGCCAGGCCGGTTTCGCGGACAAAGCCGACAGCGACGGCGCCGCCACGGCGAAACTGGTCACGGGTTTGGATCAATTGAACAGGGACCTGTCCGTCCCAACCCCCGCCGGGTTCGGCATTTCGGAAACCGACTGGAACGGCAAAATGGCCCTGATGGCCGAGCAGGCTTTGGCCTCCGGCAGTCCCAACAACAATCCGCGTGTCCCGAACGCGGATGAAATCATGGCGTTGTATCGCGCCGTCTGGACCGGGTCCGCCGTCAATTTCTGACTTGGCGACTTCTGAGGTATGGCCACGCACCGCGCTTTGGTTCAAAACAGCGGCAAGAATTTCGGGAAGACGGCCAATGGTTAACGCGATCGAAAAATCAACCATGCGCAAGGTCTATCTGCGCCTGTTGCCGCTGACGATGCTGATGTATTTCCTCGCGTATATCGACCGCATCAATGTCAGCTTCGCCGCATTGACCATGAACAAGGACATCGGCCTCGACGCCTGGACCTATGGCATCAGCTCCACCGCGTTCTACATCGGCTATGTCTTGTTCGAGATCCCGAGCAATCTGATCATGGACAAGGTCGGCGCGCGTTTGTGGCTGGCCCGGATCATGGTCACGTGGGGCATCATCGCCGCCGCGACCGCCGCGGTGACCGGCCCCACCAGCTTCCTCGCGATCCGGTTTTTGTTGGGCGTCGGTGAGGCGGGCCTGTTCCCCGGCGTGTTGCTGCTGTTCACCTACTGGTTTCCCGATTCGTATCGCGCCCGCATCATCGGTTTCTTCACCTTGGCGCTGCCGGTCTCGGTCGCGTTGGGCGCCCCGATCTCCACCGCGCTTCTGGGCATGGATGGCGTCTGGGGCTTCAAAGGCTGGCAGTGGATTTATGTGGTGGAGGCGCTGCCGACCATCGTCATCGGCTTCTATGTCCTGATCGCGATGACCGACAATCCCGGAAAAGCCAAATGGCTGACGGACGCCGAGCGGACCTGGCTGACCACCACCCTCGCCAATGAACGCAAGGCGGTGGAATCGGGCGGCAAATACACCGTGCTGCAAGCCATGACGAACCCAAAGATCCTGCTGCTGTCTATCAACTATCTCGGCATCGTAACCGCGAGCCTGGGCTTGCTGCTGTTCATTCCCCAGATCATCAAATCGCTGGGTGCGACGAACATGGGCTCGGGCTATGCCACCAGCCTCGCATATGTCTGTGGCGCGGTGTCGATGGTCACGTTTGGCTGGCTGTCGGATCGTCTGGGCGACCGGCGCTGGCTGCTGTTCGCCACGTGCTCCCTGGCGACGGCGGGCCTGGTGGTCGCCGGAGCCACCATGGGTAGTTGGTGGTCGCTGGTCGGCATGTGCATGGCGACGGCCGGTTTCTATGGCACAAAGGGTCCGTTCTGGTCGATGCCGACGATGCTGCTGACCGGCGCCGCGGCCGCGGGAGGCATCGCGTTCATCAATGCCTTCGGCAATATCGGCGGCGCTTTGGGACCGGCGATCGTCGGCTGGTTGAGGGAAACGACGGGAAGTTACGCGGGCGGTTTGTACGGGCTCGCGTGTTTCACCGGCGTCAGCGCGTTGATATGCGCGTTCGCGCTGCATATTCCCCGGCGTGTCGGGGTGCCGGTGGCGGCCGAATAGGCGAGTCATATACCCAGACCCCTTCGGAGTCTGGGTATATCATTTTCGTTTCGCGCGCGCCGCCACACCAACCCTGCGCGCGGTATACCAAGACCCCTTCGGAGTCTGGGTATACCGCCGGTCACTTTGACGCGTTCAATCAGCGTCCGGGCAAGGCGACGCGAAGGGTCTCGCCGTTGAACCCCGAGGGTTTGAAATGGGCGCGCAGGGTCACATGCGCGATCCCGGCGGGAACGGTCAGACCGTAAAGATCGCGGGTGAACGGCTGCTCGGTGTCATGCGGGTGGTCCAGCACGCGGGTCCCGAGCACCACGCCATCGGGGCTGAGCGCCTCAATCCGGTCGGCGTAGCGGTCCCATCCGGTGTCGCGGCTGCGGATGGTGACGTCGAGGTCATAGGTTCCGCCGGCGCTTTTCTGGATCACGACCTTCGTCACGTCAGCGTCACCCGCCCATGCGGCCGCCGTCACTGTCAATCCGGCGAGAACAACGAGGAAAAACTTCAACGGTTGAAGCCGCCGGGCCCGCGCCAGCGGATGGTTTGGCCCATGCGCCAGAAGCGGAACCGGTGCGCCAGATAGGCGACGACGCCGATCCCCAGAAGCAGCGGCAGGATCATCGCCAGCAACCACAAAGTCAGGGCCACGATCGCCGCCGACACTGCGATCACCGATGCGAGGATCGTCCACAGCATGATGCGCGCGCCGGCCGGTGGCGGCGTTTGGCGGGAGGGTGCGACGAACTCCCCTTCCAGCGTCATGTCGATGATCCGGTTGTTGTCCTGGTTCATGCCCGAGAAGGTGGCCCCGTCCTGGCCTGGCTTCAAGCCCCGGCGGGACGGGTCTATGGTCGATTTCACAGCGGAGGGATCCTGAACATGAAAGTCGGTCTGTTTCTCAATACGCAATTCCCCGAGGGCACCGATGTCGCGGCGCGCGTGCCGGAGATGGTGACGCAGGTGCGCGCGGCGCGCGACGCGGGATTTAAGTCGTTGTGGTTTCCGCATCATTGGCTGACGCATCCGATGCAGATGCTGGCGATCACGCCGGCGATGGGATATTTGGCGGCGCACGCCCAGGGCATGACGGTGGGGCCGAATATCTTGATTTTGCCGCCGCAGAATCCGATGCATGTGGCGGAGGAAGCCGCCACGATGGATGTGCTGACCGGCGGCAATTACGTGCTTGGCCTCGGGCTGGGTTACCGGCAGCCCGAGTTCGACGCGTTCGGCGTTCCGCTGTCGGAACGGGCACCGCGCTTCGTCGAGGGCATCGGGCTGATGAAGCGCCTGTGGACCGAGGACAAGGTCTCGCATAAAGGACGATTTTATACCGTCAACGATTCGGGCATCAGCGTGAAGCCGGTGCGCGCGGGGGGACCGCCGTTGTATATCGCGGGACAGGCGGAGGTATCGGTGAAGCGGGCGGCGCGGATCGGCGACGCGTGGCTGATCGTCAACAGCAGCGGGCTGAGCAAGACGGTGCCGCTGATGAAAACATATCGCGCGGCCTTGGCCGAATATGGCCGCACGGCGACGGATTTTCCGATCACGGTCGAATGTTACGTCGGCGATAATAACGCGACGGCGCATGAGGAGTGCCGGGTGCCGTTGCAGTATAAATACGATGCCTATGCCGCGTGGGGACTGGAGGGGCGGGCGAAGTCGCAGGTCCCGTTTGAGGAGTTCGCACGCGACAAGTTCATCATCGGCGACAAAATGGCGGTGAAGGAGGAGATCGCGCGGTATCAGGCGCTGACCGGCGTCAATCATTTCATCATGCGCTGCCAATGGCCGGGATTGCCGGTGGAGAAGACGTTGGCGTCGATCAAGCGGTTGGGGGAGATTTTCGCCTGATCCGTGGTTGGTTCCAGTTGATCCGATCACGATATGATTTTTTCGCGCGCGATTATACCAACGGCCCAAACTGATGACTCTTCCATCATTTTGGGCCGTTGGTATGGCGCGCCGGGTTGGCGGGCGGCGGCGCGCGAAACCAATAAGGATA
>JAYVXQ010000538.1:0-9803 GCA_043785025.1 Acetobacteraceae bacterium | reverse complement strand
CGGAAGGCGAGGGCGGGTTGGGCATTACGTTGTTGCGCCGCCATGCGGATGAGGTGGGCTGGCAGCGGATCGGCGACACGAACCGGTTATCGATCTTGATCCCACGTTAGACCTTGATAGCGTCAGGTTGACGCGATCAAGGTCCGCGTTTGTTAAGTTTCAGAGGGCGATTCCCGTCTGAAGTTGGCTCAACTTCAAACGATCGCGCGCTGGATCGGTTTCCGATCGCATTCGCTCACATCGATTTGGCTGTCCCGGCTTATACCAACGGCCCTTAATGTTGACCCATCTTCGATGGTCCAACGGCCGTCGGTATCCTTATTGGTTTCGCGCGCCGCCGCCCGCCAACCCGGCGCGCCATACCATCGGCCCAAAATGATGGAAGAGTCATCAGTTTGGGCCGTTGTTATAAGCGCATCTGGCGCGTTGCCGGTGGCGGGGAAATCTGTATGATCTCGTTGATCTGGGTTGGACGAGATTGGGGCTCCGGAATCGGCGTGGAACGCGCCAGGAGCCGCGAAAGTGCCGGACGGCCCGATGCGGGCGTGGTGGAACTGGTAGACGCGCCGGACTCAAAATCCGGTTCCGTAAGGAGTGTCGGTTCGATTCCGACCGCCCGCACCATTTTTTTAACGAGTCACGGAATGCGCTTGGGGTATTATCGGTCACGCGTCGTGGCCATTCAGCGAGATGGCTGATTCTGGCGAACCGAGGCGGATATAGGCTTCTGACGTGGTTGGCTGACGTTCGACGCGATTGAAACCGCGAATCGTTTGTGGCCCACGGTCGCGCCGGGATATTGATCGATCTTGTAACCCGTCAGGTTCTTGATACGAAACGGCATTCATTTCATCGCGGGCCTGCCCCGCTCCGGTTCCACGTTGCTCGCGGCGGAACCCGCGCATTCTGGCGGGGATGACCAGCCCGGTGGGCAGCCTGTTCAACGCCATCCCGCGCGAAGCCAGCCAGCGGTATGAGGGGGCGGTGTTCATCGACGACGATTTCCGCCAGCGCCTGCCGCGCGGGGTGTTTGACGCTGGCGGCGGCGCGGCGGCGGCGTCCGGGCTGACCGCGGCGGCGCGCGCGCGGAAACGTTGAACGCTTGACGGAGCCGAGGCGGCGGCCCATTCCGGTGGCATGACCGTTATCAGACCCGTCTGGCCGATCAGGGCGTTTCGGGTCCACCTGCGCAAGCGGCGCGGCTGGCTGGCGCTTCTGGGCCCAGGACTGGTGACGGGCGCGTCGGATGATGATCCGAGCGGGATCGCGACGTATTCCCAGGCGGGATCGCGATTCGGCTACGCGATGTGCTGGGTCATGCTGTTCACCTTTCCGCTGATGGCGGCGATTCAGGAAATCAGCGCGCGGATCGGCCGGGTCACCGGTCATGGCATCGCGGGCAATATGCGGACGCATTATCCCCGCGCGCTGTTGGTCTTCATCGTCGCGTTGTTGCTGATCGCC
This sequence comes from Acetobacteraceae bacterium, assembly GCA_043785025.1. GTDB lineage: Bacteria > Pseudomonadota > Alphaproteobacteria > Acetobacterales > Acetobacteraceae > Rhodopila. Next base: position 8,339 of record JAYVXQ010000538.1, on the reverse strand, counting down.
AATATCCTCAATCTGGGCGCCGATCTCGGCGCGATGGCGGATGCACTGGCGCTGCTGATCGGCGGACCCACGCCGGTTTATGTCATGGGTTTCGGCGTGCTGTGCGTGGTGCTGGAAATATTCACCCGGTATCAGCAATACGTCGCGGTCCTGAAATGGACGTCGCTGACGTTGTTCGCTTACGTCGCCACCGTGCTGGCGGTGCCGGTCCCGTGGGGGGAGGTCGCGCGCGCCACATTGATACCCAATTTCGTATTCGAAACGGAGTATGTGGTCGCGATCGTCGCGGTCCTTGGCACGACGATCTCGCCCTATTGTTTCTTCTGGCAGTCGTCGCAGGAGGCGGAGGATGAACGCGTCGATCCGCGAGCCCATGCCCTGATCGACTCGCCGGACGAGGCGGCGCCGCAGATGGCGCGCATACGGGTCGATACCTGGGTTGGGATGGGATATTCCAACCTGATCAGTTATTTCATTATCGTGACAACGGCGGCGACGTTGCACGCGCATGGCATTACCCAGATCGACACCTCCGCGCAGGCGGCCGAGGCGTTGCGCCCGATCGCGGGTCCTTTCGCTTTCGCGCTGTTTTCGGCGGGGATCATTGGCATTGGGTTGCTGGCGATCCCGGTGCTGGCGGGATCCTGTGCGTATGCGATGGGGGAGGCGTTGGACTGGACCACCGGGTTGGGGCGGCAACCGATGGATGCGCGGGCTTTTTATGGCGCGATCGCGGCGGCGACCCTGGTGGGGATCGGGCTGAATTTCATCGGCCTGGATCCGATCAAGGCGCTGTTCTGGTGCGCGGTGTTGAACGGCGTGGTCGCGGTGCCGCTGATGATCGTGATGATGATCATGGCGGGACAGCCGAAGGTGATGGGGCGGTTCACGTTGCCGTGGAAATTGCGGGCGATGGGCTGGTTGTCGACCGCGGTGATGGCGGCGGCGGTGGTGTTGATGGCCGTGGTGCCGTTGATGGGTTAGCCAGAGGTTTCAGATTTTGAACGCCGCGATGGCGTCCAGCAGCGCGCGATGGGCTTTCGCCGCCTCGGTTTGCGCGTCGTCCATGGCTTTACGCAATTGCTCGATTTTCGTTTCGTCGGCATCCAACGCGCGGGTCAGACGGGCGCGTAACGGATCGGCGGCGGTGACGGCGGCGAGGTTCTTGCGCAACCGGTCCTCGTCAGCCTGGATCGCGTCGAGCAGTTTCGTTTTTACCTCGATATCATCGGTTTTGCGGGTTTCATCGCGGCGCAGATCGAGGATCCGGCGCAGCGCGTCGCGTCCGGCCTTGGGCAAAGCGGCGGCGTTGATGACCGTCAGCAGCGCCTGGTCGTCGCCGTCTTCCAGGGAAATGGTTTCGGTTTCCGGCTGATCGATCCGGGCCGTGATCGTCTTCGTTTCGCCGGCGGACACGGTGACGGCGGCGCGGAAGGCGGTCGCGGTCTGTTCGGTGAGGGTGATTTTTGGATCCTCGAACGACACCGTCTGATCCAGCCCGGATTTCGGAAATTCCAGCAGCAGATCGCGGCTGTCGGACGCGGGACCGGTGATCGTGACACGCAGTATCTGACGGCGGCGTTGGGTCAGCGTCAGCACGCCATCGGCGGCGGTGACGGCGACGACCGTGGCCTCGGCCGGGACACGCGCCGTTTCCACATTGGTTCTCAGGTCTTGGGCGTAGGACAGCAGCCGGGACTCGCCGGCGGGCAGGCCGCCCAATCGCGCGTCACCGGCGAAACCGGCGGCCTCGTACAAGGTCAGGACCCCGGCGGGCAGGCCGCGCGGCTCGTCGTTGACGATCCGCACCGAGGCCAACGGATGCGGGCGCATGAAGGGTACCAGGCCGACGCGTTTCATCGGGATATCGCGGTCGACGATAGGCACGTTGGCGGAATGACCGGCGGCGAGGTCCACGGGTTGGGCGACGGTGAAGATCGTTTCCTCCCCGGTTTCCGCGATACCGGCCGGGTCGGCGGCTTCGGCGAGCGGCTTTTCGGCGGTTCGCGCCGTGCTCTGCTCGCGTTTCAGCAGCATCCCCTGAGCCGGAGCGGGAGCGGGCGCGGGCGCGTCCGCCGGTGGCGACGGAGCGGCGCGGGCGCGCGTGTCCATCGACGGCAGCACATGGCCGAGGATTTCCACCGGCACCTCGGGCCGTTGCACGAAATAGCTGCGATACAGCGCCTGGCGAAACGTCACGGGATTGCCGTAAAGCAGCGTGAGCGCGACGTTTTTCCAGTCGGTGCCGGATTGGTTTTCCAGCGTCGCCCAACCTTGCATGCGCGCGGTTTTGCCCGAAGCGGGCGGCAGGACCACGCGATAGGTCGCTTTCCATAACGGCGCCCCGGCGACATAGCCGACCGTGACGACGCGCTTGCCGGTGCCTTTCAGGCGGATGGTCAGATGCCGCGCGGTGAGGCTGGCGTCGGCGCGTAACGCCTCCAACGCATGGGCCACGCGGGCACGTAACGCGGGATCGGTGATCTGCACCGACCCGGCGTCTTCCAGCACGAATTGCCGCAGCCCCTCGGGGGCCAGCAGGGTGATCCGGCTGCGCGGCGTGCTGGCGGTCCCGTTGGTCTCGGCGAAGGGCTCGGCGCGCATCAGGCGGCCGGTCATGGGGCGGGGGCCTGATACGGTGACCTCGGTGCCGCGCAGGGCGTTGAGGTAGGCGATCGGGGATTGCAGCGCCGCGGGGCCGAACGGGGCGTCGCCGAAGGCTTCGACGGTCATGTCCCGGCCGGGCAGTTCGACGCCGGCGACGCGGCCCGCGGCGTCGAACACAACCAGGGATTTCAGGATGTCGTCGACCTGGCCCAACGGCACATCCAGGCCAAGCGCCTGATCGCCGTCGACTTCGGCGTCGTATTCGAAATAGCCGACCCCGCCTGAGGAGAGCATCACGCGTTTCAACGCCAGATCGCCAGCCCATGCGGGGACGGCGAGCAAAGACACGGCCAGCGCCGCGGCCAGACGGATCATGGACCGATCAGGGCGCGGGCGATGGCGATGACGCGATGCGCCTCGCTCCAAAGGTCGTAGGGCGTCAGATCGTCCAGGGAAGCCCATGTCACCTCCGATACATCCGTGCTGGCGACGGGATCGCCGCCAGTCCAGCGCGCCGCGAAGTCGAGGATCGTATAGTGAAACCGCACGCGGCCCGCTTCGTCCCGGCGGATGGTGTCGACATGGGCGCAGAAATGCAAAGCGCCGACCGACAGGCCGGTTTCTTCCTTCAGTTCGCGGCGCGCGGCGTCCTCGCAGGTTTCGCCGACGTCTTGCGCGCCGCCGGGCAAGGTCCAACTGCCGATGTTCGGCGCCTTGCCGCGGCGGCACAGCAGCACCTGATCGCCCTTGATCACCACGATGCCGATGCCGACGAAGGGCCGATCCGGATATTCGCGGTCGCTCATGGTTATTTCGGCGCCTCCAGATTGATCATTTCGGCGCCTTCGGCTTGATCATTCCGGCGCCTCCGGCCTGATCATTCCGGCGCCTCCGGCTTGATCATTCCGGCGCCTCCGGCTTGGGGGGGCGGGGGTGCGGCGAGATCGGCGATCCCAGGGATCAGCGCCTTATCTTTCCAAAGCCCGGTCTGAAACGCCCATCCCGCGAGTTTGGCGTTCAGCTTGTCAGCGGCCTCGGGCTTGCCCACGGCCTTGATCCGCGTCCAGGAGTCTTTCTCCAAATGACTGACGGTGACATGAATCTCGAGCCCGTCGAGCGTGGTGAAAACCGCGGATCCAGCGGGCTCGCCCAAGGGTTCGCTGTCGCGTTTGACGTCCTGGAACGTCAGGGATTCCAAAGCGCGGGCGACGTCGTCGAGTTTATAGTCCTCCAGCGGCGGATGCTCAGCGGGGACGGTGACTTTCAGTTTTGTATCGTCGCGCCAGAGTTCGATCGTTTCATTTCCTTTGGTCGAAACGACTTTCATGATCTGACCATTCGACACATTCATCACCGCCCGGTCCAGCCACACCTGCGCGTCGGTGTCGACCTGCAAGCCGCCCTCGGCGAGCCAGGATTGGGCTTCGTTGGGACGGCGGACGTAAATTTGCTCGGGGACGTTGCCTTGCGTGCGGGTGCGGCGGTGGCCGGCGATCAACGTCACGATCGGCTTGCCCGCGCCGTCGAGAACGGTCAGCAGGCTGGCCGTGCTGTCCTTCTCGGCCGACGGGGTTTCCACCCCAAGACGCGTGTATTGCGTGGGATCGGCGGTGCGCGGTTCCACCAGGCGCAGTTCGGTCAAAGCCGTGAGCATGCCGCGCAACTTGCTGTCGGTGACGCGGTAGCCGCCATGGTCCTCGACCCCCCAGACATTGTCCTTGAGCGCGACGACCAAAGTCTTGCCTTTCGCGGTGATCTCGATCCGCCGCGCCTCCGTCAGTTTCGGCGCGAGGCCGGGGAACATCAATTGGCCGGTGTCGATGGCGGCGTCGCTGGACGGGCGCGTCGCGGTGCCAAAATACCAGCCGCCGGCCAACGCCAGGACAGCGGCGCAGACCAAAGCCAGCAGGCGGGTCTGGTTCATGCGCGGCCTCCGCGCGCGCGGCGCGTCCGTTGGATCAACGCGAGGACGATCGCCAGCACGGTCAGCGCGGCGGGGACCAGCGCGATGTTAAAGACCCGCAACCAGGTTTGCAGCGCGGAGATGTCGCGGTTCAGTTCCAATTGCACGGTGCGCAGTTGCTTGCGGGTGTCGACGATGTCGCGGCGCGCGGCGTCGATGGCGGCGCGCTGCTCGGGCGTGATCACGGCGTCGGACGGGCGGCCCTCGGTTTCGCCGCCGCCAGTGCGTCTGTCAGTGTCCGCACCTCCGGTGCGTTTGTCGGTTTCCGCACCTCCGGTGCGTCTGTCGGTTTCCGCACCTCCGGTGCGAAGGCCCCGCAGTTGCTTTTCAACGTCGGTGAGATGCGCGCGCAGGCCTTGCTCGGTCTGGCGGTACTTCGCCTCGGCCTCGCTTTGCATGGCGTCGACCAGTTGGAACGGGTGGTTGGTGGCCCCCCGGGCGCGCAGGCCGATCAGCGCGTCGCCGCCGGCCAACGTCCCAATCAGATTGGCGACGAAGGGGCCATTATCGGCGAAAGGGGTCGCGGTGGACTGGCCGAAGAAATCGGCGATGCGGACCCAGAACCGGTCGGCGAGAATGTCGGAATCGGCGACCACGACCAAATTCGCGGGCGCGTCCGTCCGCGCTTTATACGGCGGCAGGTCGGTGGACCCCTCGGGCGGGCCGGAGAAGGCGGATTTCAGCGTGCCGCGAACGCGCGCGGCGATCACCCGGGGACCGCCGTCGGGCTTGAAATTGGCCAGGATTTTCGCGGGCTCCGGCATCGCGAGTTTGTCGCGCGCCAGCGGGCCCGACATCGGCGAACTGCTCAACAAGGGCGTAAACTCGATCGTGGCGTTGGGGGCTTTGGACAGAGCGCCCGGCGAGGCGACGGTCACCTGCTGCAAATCGACGGTCGCGGGGTCGTCGCGGTTGATACCGTCGCGGATGTTGAACCAGGCGACGTAATTCACCGATTGCACCCGGTCATCGCCACCCGCGCGCACCCGCCACGCCCCCGTCAAATCGCCCGTCACCTGGGCCGGATCGTAAACGATGCCCCAGGCGTCAAACAGTTTCTTCAGATCGGAGGACGTGTCGGTGGGCGGCATGCCGGTTTGCGAGGGTTGGGCGGCGAGCGTTTCGCTCCAGGGATCGACCATCGCCATCAACTTGCCGCCGCGCATCACGAACTGATCGATCGCGTAGAGCGTCGCGTCCGGCAGATCGCGCGCCGAGGCGACCAGCAGCACGCCGATATCGGGATCGATCGTTTTCACGTCGAGCGGGATGGTTTTGACCTGGTTGGTCTGTCGTAACAGCACGGCGGAGGCGTACGGCTGCCCCCCGGTGCCGCGGCCGCCACCCATCATCGCGGCGCGCGGATCGCCGTCCAGCGGCAGTGACGACATCACGCCGACGACGGTGCGTTTCGGGTTCGACAATTCGTAGATCAACTTCGAAAGATCGAATTCCAGGAAGGGCTCGCGCTCCGCCTGGAAGAAGGGAATGGTGCGCTCATCGTCTTCCTGATTGCCGCCGGCGAGGCCGAAATACACCTGGTTGCCGCCCTGATCGACGGGGACGCCTTGCAGGCCATAGGCGACGGCGCGGTCCTCGGTGTCGCTGAACGGTTCGGGATCGTAAAATTCGACGCGCAATTTTCCGTTCGACAACGATTCGTATTCGCGCAGGGTTTCCCGGATGTGGTCGGCATAGGTGCCGTACGCCGGCACCGTGGCGCCAAGGCGGCGGGAGTAAAAGTATCGCAGCGTGATCGGCTCTTTCAAACCGCCAAGGATTTGCCGCGTGCCGGGGGCCAAAGTGTAGATCTTGCCGCGGGTGAGGTCGGCGCGAATCCCGCCGAGACGGGCATCGGCGAACATGTTGACGCCGATGACGATCGCCAAAGCGGCGAGCACGCCGATCACCGAGAAAGATAAACGGCGCATGGGTCAGTCCGCCTTGCGTTGGTCGACGAGTACCGCCGTCAGGAACAGCCAGAAGCCGATGAAGCTGGCGAAGAACACGAGGTTCCGCAGCGAGACGATGCCGCGGGTGAACTCCTGGTAACGGTCGATGATGGCGAAGCGGCGCACGATGTCGGCCATCACCGGGGTGTTGCGATTGAGGAAGTCGGTGACCAGCGGATAAGACGCGGCGGCGAACAGGAAGCACACGGCGACGCCGAGGACGAAGGCGATCACCTGGTTGCGCGTCAACGCCGACATCGCCGACCCCACGGACAGAAACGCGCCGGAGATCAACAGCGCCCCGGCATAGCCTGAGGCGATCACGCCGAGATCGGGGTCGCCGAGATAGCGCACTGTCAGGATCATCGGAAACGTCAGCGCCAGCGCGATGGCGCAGAAGATCCAGGCGGCGAGGAATTTTCCCGCGACCGCCTGGCCCTGGGTGATCGGCAGCGTCAACAACAGCTCGATCGTGCCCATGCGGCGTTCCTCAGCCCAGAGGCGCATGGTGATGGCGGGCACCAGCAGCAGAAAAACCCAGGGCAGGAAGCTGAAGAAAGGGTTCATGTCGGCCTGGCCGCGGTCGAAGAAACTGCCCAGATTGAAGGTCAATGTCCCCTGCAGGATCAGGAAGATGACGATGAAGACGGTGGCGACGGGGGTGGCGAAATAGGCGCGCAATTCGCGCTCGGCGATGATCAGGATGGTCCGCATGATCAGGCCGCGTCCTTCAGGGTCAGATGGCGGAAGACGTCGTCGAGCTTGCCGGATGGGTGCATCGCGGCGAGGTCCGCCGGTGTGGCGTCGACGACGATCCGCCCGTCGGCGATGACGATGGCGCGGGTGCACACGGCCTCGACCTCCTCCAGGATATGGGTGGAGATGATGATCGCCTTGTCCGGGCGCATTTGCGAGATCAAGGCGCGGATCTCGTGCTTCTGGTTGGGGTCGAGGCCGTCGGTGGGTTCGTCCAACACCAGTACGGGTGGATCGTGCAGCAGCGCCTGCGCCAGGCCGACGCGGCGTTTGAAGCCTTTCGACAATGTCTCGATCGGTTGCAGGCGGACGGATTCGAGGCGGGTGAGGCCGATCGCATGGGTGACGCGGTCGGTCAGCTCAGCGCCGGTGTAGCCGCGCACGCGGGCGCAGAAGCGGAGGAAGCCGGTGACGGTCATCTCTCCGTAAGCGGGGGCGCCTTCCGGCAAAAAGCCGAGGGCGCGGCGGGCGGCGACGCCAGCGGTGCTGACGTCATGGCCGGTGATGCGGGCGGTGCCGGCGGTCGGGATCATGAACCCGGCGAGCATGCGCATGGTGGTGGATTTGCCGGCGCCGTTGGGGCCCAGAAATCCGAGCACCTCGCCGCGGGCGACGGTGAAGGAGACGTTATCCACGGCCGTAAAGGCGCCGAACCGTTTGGTCAGGCTTTCGATTTCGATCAGAACGTCCTGGCCTGGCTCGGACATGCCGGGTTCTCCCGCCGTCGTTGTGGCCGCGGGAGATAGCGGATTCTCGGGCTGGCGCAAGGGCTTGGGGTGATTGGGGCTCCGCCCCGGACCCCGTCAGGAGGGCGCCGCCCTCCTGAACCTCCCGCCAAAGGGCGAGGCCCTTTGGGATCTGTTCATTCGGTGAGGATGTGTGAGGAGGCCATCGATGACGTATCAACGTCCTCGTAGGCCTCCTCACACATCCTCACCGAACCCAATGGTTCCAAGGGGCCATGCCCCATACGCGCTAAAATAAAGCTTGACCCGGCTCGACTCGCCGCGATTCTGAGATCGGATGCAAAACACAGCACCCATCGATCCCGACCAGTTCGC